>SHYF01000063.1 GCA_009692985.1 Dehalococcoidia bacterium | reverse complement strand
GTGTGCTGGCATAGTGCTTACGGTATACTTCTCTGTCCATCCGCCATCTCAGACCGCCATCTCCGTGGCGGCATGGCGATACAACACTTGTAGGGACATGTATGAGAATTATCTGGCGTATAACTAAACTGGCAGCCAAGTACAGAGTTAGGCTGACCCTGGCCTACCTTTCGGTGCTGGGCGTGTCCGCCTTTTCCATGGTGATCCCCAAGCTACTGGGCAAGGCCATAGACGCCGTGCTCTCTGCTGGCGACTCGGCCAGGCTGCTTTACCTGGCCGGGGCCATCCTGATCGCCAGCTTGCTCAGGGGTATTTTCGCCTTCGGCCAGCAGTACCTGGGTGAGTCGTTGGGCCAGCGGGTGGCCTACGACCTCCGCAACACGTTCTACGACCACCTCCAGCGCATGAGCTTTGCCTTCCACGACAAGGAGCAGACTGGCAACCTCATGTCCAAGGCCACATCCGACGTGGATGGAGCCCGGATGTTCGTTCAAACCGGCCTCATTCGCTCTGTCTACATGGCTTCGTTGGTGGTTGGTGTTGGGATCATGATGTTTCAGCTCAACCAGCAGCTTGCGCTGCTGAGCCTGGCCCTTGTCCCATTTGTCATATGGCGCGGAGGGTACCTGGTGCTGCGCCTTAGGAAAGAGTGGTTGGCCATTGAGGATGAGGCGGGTTACATGAACACGGTACTCCATGAAAACCTGATGGGACAGCGTGTAGTCAAGGCATTCGCCGCGGATGAATACGAACGCAGTAAGTTCTACCACCGGGCCACCAACATCTTCTACCACTCCTACCGCGCCGAGATGTTGCAGGCGTCCAACGGTGGAATGATGACACTCTTTCACCTGGGCACCACACTCCTGATCCTGTATGTTGGTGGCCGTTATGTGATCCAAGGCGTCCTGACACCAGGGGAGCTGGCGCAGTTCATCTTCTACATGGGGTTGCTGGCCATGCCAGTGCGCATGGCTGCCTGGATAGTCAACTCCTTCTCCAGGGCCATCTCCTGCGGGCAGCGCATCTTCGCCACCCTGGACGCCGAGTCGCCGGTGCAGGAGAGGGAAAACGCCGTAGCGCTCTCCAGGGTTCAGGGCCATGTCCGGTTCGAAGACGTCTCATTTGGCTATGACACCATATCGCCTGTCCTCAATCACATAACATTCGAAGCGGAGCCGGCGAATGTCATCGCCCTGGTGGGAGCGCCTGGCAGCGGCAAGAGCACCATAGGCCACCTGCTTCCCCGGTTCTACGATGTGACGGCAGGTAGGATAACCATTGACGGCGTTGATGTCAGGGACGCCACCCTGGCCTCTCTCCGGGCAAACATAGGGATTGTGCAGCAGGACGTATTCCTTTTCACATCCACCATAAGAGAGAACATCGCATATGGCGCTGTGGGCGCCTCCTTCGAACAGATTGTCCGCGCCGCCGAGATAGCCCAGCTCCACAGCTTCATAGTCTCGCTCCCCAAGGGCTACGACACTTGGGTGGGAGAGCGAGGAATCACCCTCTCAGGAGGCCAGCGTCAGCGTCTGGCTATCGCCCGGACCATACTCCTGGACCCGCCCATCCTCATCCTGGACGACTCCACCTCCAGCGTGGACACTGAGACGGAGCACCTCATTCGCCGGGCTCTGGTGGAGGTGATGAAGGGGCGCACCACATTTGTCATCGCCCATAGGCTGAGCACTGTCAAGAGCGCCAGCCTCATCCTGGTCATGAGAGAGGGGCAGATTGTCCAAAGAGGAACGCACCAGGAGCTGCTGAGCCACCCAGGGCCATACCAGGAGGTATACGATCTTCAGCTCAGGCCGCAGGAAGCCACGCTTACAATCGGCGCTTCTCAGGAAGGCCACCGACCCGGACTCCCTGTGGAAGTGGCTAGCGCCAGCCCAAGGGAGAACCTGTAATGTGGATTGGCGGAGGGTGGTACGACTCCTTCGATGAAGAAGAGCTAGGCAACATCTACAACCACCAGGTGGTCCGGCGGCTGCTCCCATACCTGAAACCCCGCCTGGGCTTGCTGCTGGTGGCCACGGCGGCAATGCTTGGTTACACCGCAACAATGGTATTCATTCCCCGGCTCATCGGCGATGCCATAGACACTTATGTCATAGGCAAAGACCTGGATGGTCTTGGCCGGGCTGTTCTTTTCCTGGCCGGAATCTTGCTCGTCAACTACGCTGTGAACTATGCCCACCTGCGCCTTCTGGCTAAGATTAGCGAAGAGGTCCTCTACAAACTGCGGACCAACATGTTCGACCATCTCCAGAGGCTATCGGTGCCCTTCTTCGATAGGAACGAGGTGGGGCGGGTCATGAGCCGGGTACAGAACGACGTTGACCAGCTTGAGGAGTTCTTGCCAATGGTGACTCTCACCCTGGGAGACCTTCTTAGCCTGGTGGGCATAGTCATGATGATGGCCTCCATGAACCTGAGGCTGGCCGCCATCACCTTGGTAGTCATACCTATCCTCCTCCTCATCATGGCAGCGTGGCAGCGGTTCGCCAAATCGTCGTTTGTCCGCGTACGCAACGCCATCTCCGCCGTCAACTCCCGTCTCCAACAGAACATCTCAGGCGTGCGTGTAGTCCAGAGCCTGAACCGGGAGGAGATAAACCTCAAACAGTTTGCCCAGGTAAACCAGGCCAACCTGGATGCCAACTTGGGAGCAATTCGTCTTTCGGCATTCCTCATGCCCACAGTGGATCTGGTGACAGCGGCGGCGCTGGCCCTGTTGGTGGTCGTAGGTGGCACCATGGCGCTCCAGGGCGAGCTTATGCCTGGCGCTCTAATCGGTTTCGCCATGTACGTCCAGCGCTTCTTTGACCCAATTCGCAACCTGACAATGCAGTACACCCAGTTCCAGCGGGCTATGACATCTGGCGTTCGCATCTTCCAGTTGCTGGACGTAAAGCCAGAGGTGGTGGACCGTCCAAATGCGCCGGAGCTTCCCACCATCCAGGGGGATGTCCAGTACGAGAACGTCTCTTTCCACTACCTTGTGGGAGTGCCAGTCCTCCAGGATGTCAGCTTGCATATCCGGCCTGGCCAGACAGTGGCGCTGGTAGGTCCCACGGGCGCTGGGAAGACAACGATGGTGTCGCTCCTGGCCCGCTTCTACGATGTTGGCAGCGGTCGCATTATGGTGGATGGCCACGACATCCGAGAGGTGGCCCGGGACTCCCTGGCCCGCCAGATGAGCATGGTGCTCCAGGAGCCGTTCCTGTTCTCTGTATCCGTGGCGGACAACATCAAGTATCGTCATACGGAAGCCCCTATGGAAAAGGTGGTCGCCGCTGCCAGGGCCGTGGGTGCGCATGACTTCATCATGAAGCTGGATAAGGGGTACGACACGGTGTTGCAGGAAAGGGGTGTCAATCTAAGCATGGGGCAGCGCCAGCTTGTCAGCTTTGCCAGGGCGGTGCTTGCCGACCCTCGCATCCTTATCCTGGACGAGGCAACGGCCAATATAGACACATTCACAGAGGTGTTAATCCAGAGGGCTCTCCGAGAGCTGCTTCAGGGCCGCACAGCCGTGGTCATTGCCCACCGGCTGTCCACCATCCAGAACGCGGACATGATAGTGGTGATGGACAAGGGCCGCATTCTTGACGCCGGCACCCATGGCGAGCTGCTCCAGCAGTGCGCCCTCTACGCCCGGCTGTATAACCTCAACTTTCAGGACGAGGATGGCGCGGAGCCTGGGGCCGCCGCTACGGATGCGTTGACCCGCTCACTTCCTTCGATAAGCCCAGGATGACCCTTCAACAGGCTCAGGGCGAGCGGTACATCTGCTCTCCGATCGTGGTGAGCCTGTTAAATCCATGCGAGCGGCGCAAGCCGCACCGCAGCCTTCAGGCTGCGGCATTGATGCCGCATCGTTTTCGGTGCGGTCAAATGGGAAAGCACATCACCTCGGCCTATCCTTCACCAACCCCAAGCAAACATCTCTGGTCTCCCATTACCATTGACCCTATAGAACGGCGCGATTAGAATGAGCGTAATTTCAGCAGGGAGGGATATATGCCCAAGAGCTACGAGACTATTCTGGTGAAAAACGATGACGGCATTGTCACGTTGACCCTTAACCGGCCTGAAAAGATGAACGCACTGACCGGCCCCATGATGCAGGAGATTATGGATGTGTTTGAGGAGATAGACCTGGACGAAAGCATGAGGGTGGTGGTGATCACAGGGTTGGGCAACGGCTTCTGTGCGGGAGCGGACTATGGCTGGGCCGGCAGCACAGATGGCCCTGGCGCGGGAGTGGCCGGCGAACGCAACTACAGGAGGATGGTACTGGGATTGCAAGAGAGGCTGCGGGTGTTTCCTCGGCCCACCATTGCGGCGGTGAACGGCCACGCCTTGGGGCTGGGGTTCTGGCTGGCCATGCTATGTGACTTCGTTGTCGCCTCCCCGTCAGCCAGGTTCGGTATACCCCAGATACGGTACACTCACCCCAACGGTGGTTCCATCAAGTCCATGATGGATTTTGTTCCTCACAGGTGGGCGGTGTACCACCTTCTCACTGGTGAGGCTATTACTGCTGAGCAGGCGGAGCGATTTGATATGGTCAACAAGGTCGTTTCCAAGGACCAGCTCCTGCCAGAGGCCTACAAGCTGGCTGAGGTGATGAAAGAGAAGGACCCTGTAATTCTGCGCTTTCTCAAACGCTCTATCTGGAGGGAAAAGTACCTCTCCTACGCCGAGGCTATAGACCTGGACAACATGCAGAGCGCTCAGGTGTCCGCTGTCCGTCAGGCTATGGGTATTACAGGCCCCTCTGGGTTGGAGTCAATGAAGGCGGAAAAGAGCAAAGTAAGGGGCCGCTAGAAGGCTTCAGCAGGTTGCCCAAAACAAGAGGAGTCCAGAGGGGCAAAGCCCCTTTGGTGGGGGTCTGTGGGTACCCCCCAGGTATATATTTCACCCCCTTCCTGGCCAGGAAGGGGGCAGGGGGATGGTCGAAGAAGTGTTTCAGAAGCCTGCTAGGGAATAACACCTTGCGCTCTGAGCGCCCTGACATCTTCCGGGCTGCGCCCCAGCTCCTTGAGCACCTCCAGGGTGTGCT
Organism: Dehalococcoidia bacterium; assembly: GCA_009692985.1. Taxonomy (GTDB): domain Bacteria; phylum Chloroflexota; class Dehalococcoidia; order Lucifugimonadales; family SHYF01; genus SHYF01. The sequence goes on along the minus strand of SHYF01000063.1, from coordinate 3,577 downwards.
GGCCCAGGGTGGGAGCAGGGGAGCGCAGGTGCGGCTCATTGGCCGTGGCGGACATCTGGAACGGTACGTTTACCGCCGTGACAGTGCCCAGGCCTGGCTGCTCGAACTGAGTGAACATGCCGTTGGCCACCACCTGAGGGTCTTCGTACACCTCGGATATCTCTTTCACCATGCTGACAGTGTGGCCATCCGCCTTGAGGAGCGCCTCCCAGTGGACGGCTGGTTTGGTGCCAAAATGTGCGGAGAGTATCTGGTGAAGCTCATCCGCCTTTTGAGTGCGCTTCGCGGCAGTATCATAGGCTGTGTCCTTGAGAAGATGGTCCAGCCCCAGGGTGTGGCAGATGCCTTCCCACTGGGCCCCGCCCGTCTGCGCATGGATATACCTTCCATCTCCGCACCGATAGGTGATGGGAGCGGCTGGTACAATGCCGTAGTTTCCGTTGCTACCGGCGCGCCGCGTCATGTTCACGCTCTGGCATGCCAAGGCGGCCTGTAGCAGACTGGTGTCCACCTTCTGCCCGACTCCTGTGATCTCTCTCTGGCGCAACGCCAGCATGACACCATAGACCAGGAGCATCGGTGCCGACATATCGAAGTGATATAGCTGTGTGTTGGGGGGCAGCACACCGTAGGTAGTGCGGCGGGCATCCAGGTCTCCAGACCTGGGCTGGATTCTGACGTCAGCGCCAGGTAGGTCGGCATCTGGCCCATACTCCCCATAACCGGTTATGGCGGCGTAGATAACTCTGCGGTTGACAGCAGCCACGTGTTCATAGTTCAAGCCCGCACGCTGCCGTGCGCCAACCCGCATGTTTATTACCATGATGTCGGCCCTGCGCAAGAGGTCGTACACCACCTCGCGTCCCTTGGGTTTTCCGATATCCATGGCAATGGAGCGCTTGTTGCGGTTGAATGTCACGTAACGAATGCCCATTCCTTCCACTTCGGGCAGATAGGGGACCGCAGGACGGGAAGAGTCACCATCCAAAGGCTCTATCTTGATAACATCAGCCCCCTGGTCCGCCAATAGCATGCCTGCCATCGGGCCTGCAAACACCTGGCAGATCTCCAACACTCGAATGCCAGAAAGAGGCAAGGCCATATTCTCTCTCCATTTGCTGTGTGAAATGGGCTTAGTCTAGCACATGATGTCCAAACATACCTCGCGGAGGGGCATGTGATTTTTGGGACAGGCCGCGGAGGACCCCAGGCATATCCTTGCACAAGGCGGGCTAACACGCTGCTACATAAGAGAAGCCCGGAGTCCCGACTTGCCGGCACTCGGCTTTGTCTCAAAAGGCAGGAGGGTGTAGGGAACCTCGGTTCCCGCTGGGGGTTTGGGGGTGTCCCTAAGATTCAATACTCCCCCTCTCCGAAGCGGAGAGAGGGATACAGGGGTGAGGTCAAGGACTTTTGAGACAAGGCTTTGGCACTCTGGTGAGGGGCTGGGGTGTATTCGACCCGGATAAGCAGCTACTTGCTTCTTAGTTGGGGGAAAAGCAGAACGTCCCGGATGGTCTGCTGGCCCGTGATGAGCATCACCAGCCGGTCAATGCCAACGCCCAGCCCGCCTGTCGGTGGCATTCCGTACTCCAGCGCCACCAGGAAATCTTCGTCCAGCCTGTCAAAATCCTCTCCGCCAAACTGGCTCCGCAGCGCCTCTTGCTCCAGGAACCGCTGCCGCTGCACCTGGGGGTCGTTCAGCTCCGTGAATGAGTTGGCTATCTCCATGCCGCCGGCGAATGCCTCGAACCGTTCGACATAACGCGGGTCGTCCGCCTTGGACTTGGCCAGGGGCGACATCTCGACCGGGTAGTCCACCAGGAACGTGGGCTGAATAAGCTTTGGTTCCACAAGTGAGCCGACAAGTTTATCAATGATCCTTCCACGGCTTGCGCGCTGCTCCACGTCCACACCTGCGCTCCGTGCGGCGGCCAGCAGTGCTGATGTGTCCTGGGCAGCTTCAATGTCTATGCCGCCCATGTGGAGCAACGCTTCCTTGAGCGATACCCGTTGCCACGGCGGCTCTAGGCTAATCTGTTGGTCATGAAAGGTGACATTGGTTGAGCCGGTGACCTGTCTTGCCACCGAAGCAACCATTTCCTCCAGCATGGACATTACTTCTTTGTAGTCGGCATATGCCTCGTAGCTCTCCAGCATTGTGAACTCTGGGTTGTGGTTCATGTCAATGCCTTCGTTGCGGAACGCCCTGCCTATCTCGTACACCTTGTCCATGCCACCCACTATCAGCCGCTTAAGGTAAAGCTCCGTGGCAATGCGCAGGTAAAGGGTGCGGTCCAGGGCATTATGCTTGGTGACAAATGGCTGCGCCATGGCGCCCGCAGCCACGGGCACCAGCACCGGCGTCTCCACCTCAATGAACCCTTTGTCGTTCAGGAAGGCGCGGACGCCGGAGATGATCTGGCTTCTGGCGCGGAAGATTGGCAGCACCTCGACATTGGCTATGAGGTCCAGATAGCGCTGGCGGTAGCGTATCTCCACATCCTTGAGGCCGTGCCACTTCTCCGGTGGCGGGCGAAGCGACTTGGAAAGGATGGTGGCTTGCTGTGCTTCAATGGTAATCTCACCGCTGCGCGTCTTGAATAGGTTCCCGCGCACGCCGATGAAGTCCCCCAGATCAAGGTCATCCACCAGGGAGTAGTTGTCTTGCAGTATGTCCTGACGCAGGTGCACCTGGAGCCGTCCTGATGCATCCCGTATGTCCAGGAACGCTGCCTTCCCCATGAGGCGCAGGGCCGTAATGCGGCCCCCCACAGCCACCCCCTCAGACCTGGCGCCGGTGCCTTGGCGGGCCTCCGTGCCCTGAAATAAGGCTACCGCCTCCTCGTTGGTGTGAGAGCGGCGGTAGCGTGGGGGATACGGATCTATTCCCTGGTCTCGAAGCCGCTGAAGCTTCTCCATTCGCGACCTGGTGAGCTGTTTTCCCCTCTCTTGCATTTCTTGGTTTCTCTTAGACAGAGACCTCTGTGGGACTACAAAGCTATTCGATCTTGACGATGCTGAACTTAGCGACCCCCGCTGGAGTGGTTACTTCAGCCTGTTCACCCACTTTCCGCCTCAGAAGGGCCTTGCCCACTGGTGACTCGTTGGAAATTCTGCCCTGGGCAGGGTCTGCCTCGGTGCTTCCAACTATGGTATATTTCCGGGTTCTTCCTTGAGGGTCTACCACGGTCACCAGAGCGCCCAACTCCACGCTTTCGGATGGGACCCTGTCATCGGGTATAAGGACAGCCTTCTTGATTGTGTTCTCCACGGTCAGGATGCGGCCCTCCACAAAGGCCTGCTCGTTCTTTGCTTCCTCATAGTCGGCGTTGTCCACGGTGCCGCCTGCCTCCTTGGCCCTCTGAATCCGCTGAGCAACCTCCTGCCGGCGCGCAGAGCGGAGGTGTTCTAGCTCTGTTTCTAGCCTGGCTAGCCCTTCGGATGTCAGAAATATTTCCCGCTGCGTCATGATTCCGCCTCTCCACCGTGGAGATAAACAACAAGCCAGGGTGAGGGGGATTCTTCCCCCAAGCGCCCCAGCAAAGTTAGTCTACCGCATTACGATTGGGATTGT
>SHYF01000062.1 GCA_009692985.1 Dehalococcoidia bacterium | reverse complement strand
GACATTATCCTGGATGGTCTTCCTCAACCATCTCTAGCGGGGCGAATAAGAATGGCCCTTCCCACACGGTCATGGGCCATTGTGGTGCCTGGGGCGCTTCTCCTGGCACTGGCAACCCTGCTGGCGATAGGGCTACGCCAGGGGGGAACGCCGCAACCGGTGATGGCCAGCAGCCCGGCCCAGGATAGGGCATCGTTGGTTCAGGCTATCGCCGCTCTGGACGACAGGTTCCATAGCGGAGACATGGAAGAGATGTCATACCAGGAGCAACGCGCGACATTGAAGGCCCAACTGCTTCGCCTCGCCTGGCAGGAGGAAATCGCTCACGCGCCTGCCACGCACGGAAATGGAGGAGAGCCTCGATGAGGCGGCGCGTCATATTCCTGTTTGCAGCGTTGGTCCCTGTGGCCGCGTTGCTGGGGCTGATGGCTTGGGCGCTAGCCCAGTCTGGAGGCAACCCGGGCGGCCTGCTCGTGAGGAACGTTTTTGGAGAGGTAGCCGTAAAGGAACGGCCAGCCCCACCGTTTATCCTGCCTATTCTGGATGGCACCGCCCTGGAGCTGTCTGACCTGAAAGGCAAGTGGGTCATGGTGGACTTCTGGAGCTCCTGGTGTCCTCCATGCATAGAGGAAGCGCCGGTGCTGGTCTCCACCTACCGGCAGTTCGCCGGCCAGGGAGTGGAGTTCGTGGGCGTTGCAATCTGGGATGAGGAAGAGGCGGTTCGAGGGTTTGTGCAGCGATATAGTATCTCGTACCCCAGCGGTTTCGATGCCAATGGGAAGATAGCCATTGACTACAGCATGCGGGGCATTCCTGAGAAGTTCTTTATTGACCCCGATGGCCGGCTGGTGCGGAAGTTCGTGGGGCCAGCGACCCAGGAGAAGCTGGGAGCCATTCTTGACGAGCTGTTGGCGCAAGGGAAAGGTGGCTAACAAGTTGCTGGGAAAGAGGAGTCCAGAAGGGCGAAGCCCCGGAGCCTGTCCTGAGCCGAAGCCCTCGAGCGAAGCGAAGGGGAAGCCGAAGGGCTGGGGGTCTGGGGGTATCCCTCAGATTCAATACTCCCCCTCTCCGATGCGGAGAGGGGGATACAGGGGGTGAGGTCAAGGACTTTTGAGACAAGGCTGCCACAGTGGGAAAGGGGGTTAGGGGGATGGTAGAAGGATTTCTTCATCACCCTGCTAAGGCACTGGTGCTTTGGTTGCTATTAGCCGTGGCGTTCCTGGCGTTGGCCGGCGTTGGCCTCTTCCTGGGAGCGAGATACATGGCCAGGCGTGAGCCATATCACACTTTCGCGGCGCTCTCGCTGCGCCAGAAGCTAGCGTTCATGAAATTGGTGGTAACGGACCCCAGGGTGCCACGCTGGATAAAGCTTTTGCCATTTCTCATGGCAGCCTACCTGGCATCGCCCATAGACCTGATCCCTGACTTCCTGCCTGTCCTGGGGTATCTGGATGACGTGGCGCTGGTCCTCCTGGTTGTCGCAGCCATAGTGCGGTTCACACCCAGGGCCGTGGTCACGGAGTTGCTGGATGAGGCCCGCAAGCGCGGAGGCTAGCACCTGTTTGCAGAAACACCAGCACATTCGGCTCTGGGGAGTCCAGGGGGGCGAAGCCCCCTTGGCGGGGGAACTGTGGGGGTGTCCCCCAGCTTCCTTTTCTCCCCCTCTCCCGCTTTGGCGGGAGAGGGGGCCAGGGGGTGAGTGTTTTCGGAACAGCTGCTAGTCCCGCTTCTGCACTACCTGGCCGCCCAGAGTCGTTATGCGACTCACCTTGATAACAACGGCAAATCCTTCGCGCTCCGGGTCGTTGTCCAGTTCCGGTTTCACCACTCGTGCCATTACCTTCTCTCGGATGGGGCCTTCCTTGTAGACCTTTGCCTCGCCGTGGAACTTCCACGACCTGCGCTCCTTCGGGTTGCGATACATCATCACCACCTTGGGGTTGGCCTCCACGTGTTCCAGGCCGGCGCGCTGGGTGCGGTCCCAATAGGCAAGGGATTGCTCATCCAGGACCATCATGCTGCCTCGGAAGCTGATGCCCGGCTCCCCGGTGGGAGAGGCGGTGGCTAGCATGCACGGGCAGCCGTCGGCCAGATTGTCGTTGATAAGACGCTGCATTTCCTCAGTAATTCTGATCACTGGAACCTCCAAGTTTACTCTTCATGCGCCATTATAGGGGTGAGTGCGCAACCAAGCAATCCAAGGCGCGCTGCTCCATGGGTGGTTTTACCGGTCAAACCGCCGGTTTGTGAGCGGAGTAATGTGGTTGTCAACTCAAGAAGCCCACACCTTACTCCTCTCGCATGGTTCGGCAGGTCCGACTCTGTTGAGACTCTCTACCTGCGGTTGGAGCTCACCACGAGCGGGGCCAAGCTGTAATTCTGAGGAAGTCCCGATTAATCGGGACGACAGAAGAATCTAAGACGCTGCCTTAGCAAACTGTAATGCCTTAGATTCTTCGCGGAGCCTGCCCTTGAGGCCCACCCAGGGCCGAAAGACTCAGAATGACATGGATTTCCAGCGCATGATGAGCCTGTCGAAGGATATGAGCTGGATAATTCCAGCAGAGTGAAATAGCTTCTGGTCACGGCGACGGCCAACTGGTAATATGCCGATATACCTCGCTCCGTGCTAAACACCTGCTTCAGGGAGGAACAATGCTGACATTGAATCATATCCATCTGAGGGGCACCAATCCCAGGAAGACCGCCGCCTGGTACGTGAACATGTTGGGAGCAACAATCGTCAGGGAGACAGAAACTCCGGCAGGAGTATCCCTGACGCTGGACATAGCAGGTACCAGGCTCAATGTCGCTTCGCAACCTCCAGGCCAACACCTGCCCAAAGGTTCCGCTGAGGTTCACCTGGGCCTGGAGCACTTCGGCCTGCAAACAGATGACCTGGAGGGACTTCTTGCTCTGTTGCAACCCAAGGGACTTGAAATACTGGAACCTCTGCGTGCCCTGCCCACCGGCATGAAGATAGTCTTCGTCCGGGCACCGGACGACGTGCGGATCGAGCTGATGCAGATGCCTCCTGCATAGGCGGCATCTGCGTGGCGAGTTACCTGACATAGGGAGGCACAACGTGGCCAGAGGCATCATAGTCATCCACGGCATTGGCGAACAGAAAAAGGGCGACTTCCTATCTGAGGTAATCAATCCTTTGGCTGGCTTTCTGGAGTCCAAAGGCGGTGAGGTGGACTTCGAGCCTGAAATTGCGCTTGGATTCAAGCCAGGACAAGAGCGCCCCGCAGAGGTCAGCCTGATGGTGTATGGCCCCGGAGGTGGATTTGCGGCGGAGTGGCGGATGCGCGAGGCTCACTGGGCCGCCAGTTTCCGCCCGCCAACTTTCAGCCAGATGCTGAAATTGGGAAGGGCGCTCATAGCAGGAGAGATAACTGCCATCGCCCGCATCCTGGATGACCCTTTGAACGAAGATTTCGGAAGGGCCGGGTGGTCCCAGCGTCCATAGCGCTCTAAGGGCATAGCCTCCCAAGGGCCAGCTTCGCCCGCCGCCTCAAAAGAGATTAGGCGCACCGAGCGGTTTTACCGCAACCAGGCTTTCGTTTTCAAGCTCGTGGCGCAGGTGGTCCAACGGCTTGGAAGCGGCCTGCTCACAATAGTCTGGCTCCTGCTCCTGACGCGAGGGCTCCCCAGCCCGCCACTCCTGGTCCAGCGCCTTGGTTGGGTTACCAGAATTACATCGTGGCTCAGGCGCGGGGTGAACTTTCTGTCCAATCTACTTTACCCCTTCGTAGTGCAAAGCTTGGGCGACGCTAAAGTCTTTCTTGACGATTCCATCGCGGCTGATGCGATACGCCGCCCCTTTGAGGACGCCTTCCTGGATATGCTCAAGGACGACGACATCGAGTCCATAACCATAATCTCCCACTCCCTGGGCGCTGTGATCAGCTATGATGCCCTGACGGAAGGGTGGCCTGTTGACGTGCATCTCAAGGCCAACCCGGAAGAGCGCAATAATCCAAACACCCAGAGACCCAGACGCATAACATGGATCACCATAGGCGCAGCTCTGAACCGCACCTACACCATCACCGAGCAGCAGACAGGGAACCCAGCAAGGCGACGGTTCACCAGTCCTGTAGCTGCCTCACTGCGCATGCCGGAGCAGGCCTTCTCTTGGGTCAACCTGTACGCCAGGTACGACCCGGTGCCTGCGGGGCCACTTTACAATGCGTTCTTTCAATGTACCCAGGTGGCCAAGGCCCAATTCAAGGAACGTATGGTCATCAACTCAGACAACATGCTCTACGACCACACTACGTATTGGAGGAACGATGTCTTGGTCTGGCCACGAATAGTCCAGGCCATTTGCGACAATCCTGCTCCGTGGCCAGGCATTGACCTGAATGAAGGCGAAAATCAGAAGATTATTCACTAGCGGACCATAGATATTGCCGACCGCAACCGCCGGCTGCTACGGCTTCTCAGCCCGTTGATATTGCCGGGAGCGCTACTGATAGCGGCGCTGGCATTGGCGGCCCTTTGTTTGTACCTCGTCGGGCGCGCAGTGTGGACGGCATATCGCGCGCTAGCATGGCTGCTCTTTTGGCTGCTGGAGTCGCTGCTCACAGGTCTGCGCCGCTTGCTCCATCGCCCTTCCAAGAGCGGATGATGCTTGATGCTCAGCAACCCCACCACGAACGCGGCAGATAGCGGCCTTTTCCGCAGGCAGGTAGTAGCAATCAGCTTTACATCTTCATGTGCTTTTCGCCGGATAAATAGGCCTGGGGATCTTTGGAGAAGGCCACCCGGCAGCCTGGGCCGCAGAAGTAGTAAGTCTGCCCGTTGTATTCGTGCGTGCCACCGGGCGGGTTCTTGACATTCACCTGCATGTGACACACAGGGTCCTCAGCTGTTTCGCCCCTACGGAAAAGACCTATAAGTCGGCTTGTCACTCTCGTTTCTCCTTGGATGGTGGGGGTCTAACGGGCTACTGAAAAAGGGAAGTCCAGAGGGGCAGAGCCCCGGAGCCTGCCCTGAGCGAAGCCGAAGGGGTGGGGGTTTGGGGGTATCCCCCAGATATATCTTTTGCCCCCTTCCTGGCAGGAAGGGGGCAAGGGGGATGGTCGAAAGAGTTTTCCATCACACTCCTAAGCTCCCATCGCCTTCTTGGTCGCGTCCACTACGCGTTGAGTCAGGTGCTGGGGCACCTCCTCGTAATGGTCGTACGTCATTGTGAACCGGCCGCGGCCCTGGGTCATGGATCGCACCTGGCTGGCGTAGCGCAGGACCTCGGACTGAGGCGCGTAGGCCTCCACCACAGTCATACCGTCTTCAGGCGTCATTCCCAGGATACGCGCCCTCTTGGAGTTCATGTCTCCAATTACCTCGCCTGTGCAGGAGTCGGGCACGGTCACACGCAGGTGCATTATTGGTTCCGGCAGCACCGGACGGGCCTCCATCATCCCCTTGCGCAAAGCGGATGCCCCGGCAATCTCAAATGCCATGCCTGATGAGTCCACCGGGTGAGAGCTGCCGTCGTACAGCACCACCTTCAGGTCCATGACGGGATATCCAGCCAGTGGACCTTCTGGCAGCACTTTGACGATGCCCTTTTCAACCGCTGGAATATACTCCTTGGGTACGTTGCCTCCAACGACACGCGACTGAAACTCAAACCCCTCGCCTCGCGGCATCGGCTCAAGCTCTATCAACACATGGCCGTACTGGCCGTGGCCACCCGACTGTTTCCTGTGCTTGTACTCCGTCTTGGTGGTTGCGGATATGGTCTCCTGATAGGGCACCTTTGGCAAGCTGGACACAAGCTCTACTCCGAACTTGCGCTTTGCCTTTTCCACAGCCACGTCAATGTGTGTCTCGCCCATGCCAGACAGAAGCGTCTCGCTGGTGGCAAGCTCCCGGCTCATGTGAAGAGTGGGGTCCTCCTCCACCAGGCGCGCCAGAGAGGTAGCCATCTTGTCCAGGTCGGCCTTGCTCTTGGGATTTATGGCTGCCGTGAATATGGGGGCTGGAAACCGGATAGCAGGCAGTACGATCGCATGGTCCCGCTGGGCCAGAGTGTCGCAGGTGCCTGTTGATGCCAGTTTGGAGACCGCCCCAATATCTCCTGCCATAAGGGCGATGGTGGGCTCCTGGGTCTTGCCGGCTGGAACGAACATCTGCCCTATTCGCTCGTCCTGTCCTTTGGTGGCGTTCCAGACGTGGGAATTGCTTCGGATGGTTCCTCTGAAGACCCTGAAGTAGGAGAGCTTGCCCACAAACGGGTCCGCCGTTGTCTTGAACACCAGGGCCGCCAGAGGGCCAGCCGAGTCCGCTGCCAGCTTCACCGGGCTATCGCCGCCAGGCGCATTGGCCTGCACGGCCGGCGCTTCCGCGGGGGATGGCAGCAGGTCTACCATGGCATCCAGCAGCTCATTGACGCCCAGGGACATGCTGGCCGAGCCTGCCAGCACCGGGACTATCTTGCCAGCCAGGATGTCTCGCTTCAAGGCAATTGTCAGGGCATCCGGCGTAATCTCCTCACCCTCCAGATACTTGGTGGCCAGATCGTCATCGGTGTCGGCTATTGCTTCCAGCAACAGGTCTCTGAGCCTTTTAACCTCCGCTGCAACAGCCGGCGGTATGGCGGCAGGAAGCCGCAACAGGCTCACGACTCCCTGGAACGCCTGCTGCGCTCCCACCGGCACCTGGATGGCGGCGCACTTCTTGCCGAATGCCTTGTGGATGCTATCCAGGGAACGGGCGAAGTCGGCATTCTCGCGGTCCATCTTGTTACCAAATATTATGCGGGGCATCCCCACCGCCTCGCACTTGCTCCATGCCTCCTCCGTGCCTACCTCCACCCCTGCCTGGGCCGCCACGGCCAGCAGGGCGGCATCCGCGGCCCGCAGCGCGGAGACCACCTCCCCCACGAAGTCTGGATAGCCAGGTGTATCCAGAATGTTGACCTTGGTCCCTCTCCAGACGCAGGGCGCTAGGGATGTCTGGATGCTGGTGCGTCGTTTGACCTCCTCCTGCTCGTAGTCCGAGACAGTTGTGCCTGCCTCCACCTTTCCCAGGCGGGTGATAGCTCCCGTTGTGAATAGGAGCGATTCTACCAGCGTGGTCAATCCCCCTCCGGCGTGGGAAAGGAAGGCAACGTTCCGAAGGTGCTGGGTATCAAATGAAGCCATAGGCTACCCCCTTCAGGTGGTCGTACTGCGTGGCCCCATTGTAGTCAAGGGATGGGCTATACGCAATGTTGCGCCAGAATCTGGCTTTGCCCAGCTTTATTTTAAGGGAGTACGCTGGAGGTGCAATCGGCTACCGCTGTGGGGTATGATTGTCACCACTCAACTGGCGGCTGAATGAGCATTCATCCAGCCCTTGGCACGAAGCACATTCCATGCAAGTTCGATTTGTTCCCTTGAGAAGCGACGCTTCCTCTCGCCCCAAGCATATGTTTTGTCTACCACGTCGCTTATAGTCGCGGCCCCTTCCCTGGTAGCAACCCAATGAACAGTCGCCAACAGTTCAAGCCCGAAAGGCGTTTCGAAGCCCTGCACTAGGTCCATCACACGATCGAAGCGATTGCGGGTAAGACGATGGCTTACAAGCAATTGCTCTGCATCTTCAACGGCTCCTGGGACAAGCTCGATGTGCTTGTCTGGTGCATCTCCACCGGCTCCGTACCCAGCAATCAAATGTCCTTCGATGCGGGTCAACACTTGCCTGAGGTTTTCCGAATAAGGGCCGTAGATAGCTTTGACGTAGACAAGCTTCAGCGGTTCGACAGCCTCCTGCATGAAGTACATGAGCTTGTGCAATTCCAGTAGAGAGGCATACGGGTCCATCAGCCCTCTAAGGTATCGGTGGAGAAGTCCCACCAAGGCTGCGCGCCCTGGAGTCATTCGCGGAACCTCGGTGGACCTTGTCATCTCTTTAGGATTCGGTGCTCCCAAAGGTTCGAAGACAATTGCCTTCAGATTCTGGACTCCGGCCAAAGCTTGAACAATAAGGGGTCGGATATCGTTCCAATCGAGTCCCCCTAGCCCACTTGCCAATGGGGGAATCGCGATCGAGCGGATTCGCAGACGTTTGATTTCGGCCACCAATGCCGGTAGTCTAGCCTTGATGTCGGCAAGCCGACTCTTTCCACGCCAATGCCGCTTCGTCGGGAAGTTGATTATATACCGAGGATTAGTAAGCTGCTTTGTATCGAATAGGAACATCCTTCCCGGTTGAACCTCACCTTGTTTGCAGGCAACTTGATATGCTCGGAAGTTGTCCGGGAACGTGTTCCGGAATTGAAGCGCGATACCGCGCCCCATGATCCCCACGCAATTCACGGTGTTGACCAACGCCTCTGCATCCGCCGCTAGAATGTCACCTTGCCTGAATTCGATCATGGTGTACGCTCTGTATTCAAAAATACCAATCAGGCATTACCTCGATTGCTGGCCTGCCTGGTGTGATGGCCTATGGGCCAACTCCTGAGGAAGCCACGGCTAAGGCCAAGGCGCTGCGTGTACTGGCCGACCGCTTGGAGCGTGGAGAAGCCGCATCCGAGCTTCTTAGCGTGTCCTTTGAAGCAGCGTAACCCCCTGCCAGCCTCACCTACCCCACACCATTACTCGCCGCCTATCATATCCCAATGAACGCCATTGCCTTTATGCCCGTTTGCCTGTATGCCCCTATGCCACGACGCATTTCGGAT
>SHYF01000061.1 GCA_009692985.1 Dehalococcoidia bacterium | reverse complement strand
CTTGACACCCTGGAGAAACATTACCAAGAGCACGACTTCTTCTACATCCACTACAAGCCCGCCGACGCCGCCGGCGAGGACGGCAACTTCGATGCCAAGGTGGTAGCCCTGGAGAAGTTGGACGCCCGCATCCCGCGACTGCTGGCCCTGAACCCAGACGTCCTGGTGGTGGCCGGCGACCACGCCACGCCATCCATCATGGCGGCCCATGGCTGGCAGCCCGTGCCGGTGCTGCTGCGCTCCAAGCTCACCCGTGGCGACGGCGTGGATGCCTTCAATGAGCGCGCCTGCGCTGCCGGCTCCCTCGGCACCTTCCCTGCCATGCACCTCATGCTCCAGGTCCTGGCCCACGCTGGCAAGCTCACCAGGTATGGGCCATAGGGGAGGTGCAAACCCAACGTAGACCCGCTCATCCTGAGCAACTTTCCATGTCATTCTGAGAGTAGCGAAGAATCTAAGACCTCGGCCTGACACCAGCGGTGAAGTGGCCACCGCCGTCTCATCACAGCATTGCGCCTACACACACGCTATGGGATGCTACATGCTGTTCGGACATCTGCGCCTTGGGGGAGTCCAGAGGGGGCGCAACCCCCTTGGCGAGGGAACTGGGGGGTGTCCCCCCAGACCCTTTCTTTCTTTCCCCCTCTCCTGCAGGAGAGGGGGACCAAGGGGGAGAGGTCGAAGAAAGGTTAGGTCGCAAATATGCCCAAGCCCAACGCCAGCAACCCAGATGACCAGGACAGTGCCTGGCAGGGCGAGGTCGCCCGTTGGTACGATGCCGCCGTAGGGGCTGGCGGCACCGATTTCCAGCGCGACCTCATCTTCCCCCACGTGCTCCGCCTGCTAAATCTCCAGAAAGGCGCCCGCCTTCTTGACGTCGCCTGCGGCCAGGGAGCCTTCTGCCGTGCAGCCGAAAAGCTGGGCGCATCCGTCACAGGCGTGGACGCCTCCAGCCAGCTTATCCAGCTTGCCAGGCAAAGGTCGGTGAAGCGTATCCGCTACCTGTTAGGCGACGCCCGCCAGCTCGACACCCTGCCGGCTGATAGCTTCGACGCCGCAGCCTGTATCCTGGCCATCCAGAACATAGACCCCGTTGAGCCTGTCTTTGCCGGGTGCAGCAGGCTCCTGCGCCCTGGCGGCCAGATGGTCGTCGTGATGAACCATCCTTCCTTCCGTATTCCCAGGCAGAGCGGCTGGGGATGGGACGAAGAGCGCAAGCTCCAGTACCGACGCATTGACCAGTACCTTACCCCGTCGAAGATACCCATCCAGATTCACCCAGGCTCTGCACCCGGTGTCGTGGCCTGGACCTTTCACAGGCCCTTGCAGGACTACGTGGGCGCTATGGTGAAGCATGGCCTGCTCATCACCGCTATAGAAGAGTGGCCTTCCCACAAAGCCAGCAAGCAAGGGCCTCGCGCCAGGGCCGAAAACCGCGCCCGCAAAGAGATACCCATGTTCCTCGCCCTCCGCTCCGTGAAGATGACCGGCGGCTAGCCGCCACCCCGCTCATGCTACGCCGAAGCCCGCGAGTCCTTGGTTCCTCAGGATAAACTCCGCGAAGGGTTTGTCGAAGCAGCGCCATGAGAGCGTGCGATGGCCATTGTCATTGTCCCGACTCTGTCGAGGACTCTCGACGAAGTCGGAGCGAGTCCCGACAAATCGGGGCCTGGCAATCTGGAGCGGAGTCCCCCTCGTATGCCAAGTCCGTGATGTCCTCACAAGTTCCAAGCCACAGCCCTCGAGCGATCCCTAGACTTCTGTCTAAAGCACCAGGCGCATCAGGTGCCGCCTGGTGCCTGCAGTCCCTACCTTCTGAAATCCGGCGGCTTCGAAAGAAGGCACAAACCCCATGAAGCGGTAGCTTGGAGAGTCTAGGTCGACGGTGTAGGCCTCAATGTCCGTGGCTCCTCTGCTTCTTGCATGATCGACTGCTGCCGCGATGAGCCGTTTCATGACCCCCTGGCGACGGAGGCGCCTCGGCACGAAGAAACAAACGAGCGACCACACATTGCCCTGCTTGTTAACCCTGTCGTTCTTGCCGCCAAGGTCACGATAGCTGGCCCGAGGGGCAATGGAGCACCACGCAACTGGCTCCCCATCCAGGTAACCGATGATACCCACGGGTACCCCTTCCCGCACGCGATGCGCCAAAGCAACCTTCTTGGTTTAGCTATCGGTGCGACTTTCCCCTCTCGGCATCGGGCGCCATACCATGCACCAACAGTGCTTAGGTCCACCTAAAGCTTCGAACAGCTGCTCCAGGTCGCCCCATCGGTCGGGTTCTATCGCATGGAAAACGAGCCTTTCAATCATAGAACTATATCCATCCTCAGCCTGATGGGCGACTAATGGTACTAGAGGGCCAGAGCGAAAGTAGCTGAAAAAGTTTTACCTTTTATCCAAAATGGTGGGCCGTCAGGGATTCGAACCCTTTTCCCTCGCCATCCTCTCCTATCCCATACCCTCGCTTCCCGCCTACCATACCCCCACTGAATGTCCGCCTGCGGAGGATGACCGCCATCGCCATCCTTGCCAGTATGCCCGTATGCCCTCTCCCCCTAAGGCCCAAACAAGTCCTTCCCATCTTCCTCCGCCTGCCGCATCAGCTCCACTGCATCACGGAACCCAAACTCTCGGTACGACTCCTCCGTCCCGTAGTCGCGTGTCCGCACCACCACCGGCATCGGCAGCGCGTGCCCAAACACCAGCGCCTGCTGCTGCGACTCCAGCCGCGACAGCACCGTCCGCAGCTCCCTGGCTCCCGCCACGCCCGCCAGCACAGCGTCCACGTCCCGCTCGTTGTCCAGCAGGTATGCAAACCGCGTCCCCAACTGGCTCAGCACCTCCTCGTCTATCCCGCTGGGCCGCTGGTCCACCACCAGCAACGACACCCTGTACTTCCGCATCTCCCGCGCTATTGTCCCGAATATGGTCTGCCCGGCCACCGCAGGCGTCAGGAACCGGTGCGCCTCCTCGATTGTTATCAACAATTGCCGGGGCTCCTGGTTTCGACCTCCCGATGCCTGCTCCATCCGCTCCACGTACCTGTCGTGGATGCGACGCGTGAGTAAATTTGCCACCAGGATGTACGCCGATAGGTCATTGCCGTACCGCCCGAACTCCAGCACCACGTGAATACCCCTGTCCAGGTACTCCAGGATGCGTCGCACCGCATCCTCCGGTGCCTTCGGCATCAGGAACCCCATGCGTCCCACCGTGCGCAATCGCCGGTGCAGCGTGAACAGCACTTGGAACAACTCCGACGTCTCGTCGGCCAGCGCCGCCAGCTCCTCGCGGTTCTCCCGCGCCAGGAACTCCTCCAGCCACGCCTCCTGCCCAAAGCGCCGCACCAGGCTGTACACCGACGACACCCCCTGGGGCGTCAGGTTCAGCGTAGCGGCCAGTATCTCGATGTCCTGCGGCTCGATCTCCCCGTACCCGATGCGCACCTCCGCGTCGGGCGACACTCCACGCCGCCGCGACATCTCCGGGTCCAGCGAGAACACCGCCACCTTGGAAGGGAATAGCTGCTTCAGCCCCTTGACGCCCGGGCCGCCTTCCCGCGTCCCCTGCCAGCCGTACTCGTTGTGCATGTCGAACACCAGGTTCACCGCCACGTCCTTTTGCAGGATGCCCGCCAGCAGGATGCGCGTGAGGAACGTCTTACCCGTGCCGCTCTTGCCAAAGACGCCGTTGGACCGCTTCACCAGCTCCGCCAGGTCCAGGCACACTCGCACGCCCTCCATGTCCAACGGGCTGCCTATCCAGATATGCCGCTCGTCCTCCGCCCCGAACACAGCCCGGATGTCCTCCTCAGAGGCAGCGTACACCGGTGCGAAGTGCGCCGGAATGGACCGCGCCGGCTGCGGCCCCGACAGCATGGCGAAGGCGTCGCCGCTCATGGTGAGCTGCGGCAGCACGTTCACGACAGCGTACGCCCCTGTGCCGGACATAACTGATGCCACGAACGGGTCAGAGGCGTCCGGCGGCACGGCCCGCAATGATGAGTCCGACGCCTCCAGCGTTACGTCCGAGATGATCGCGAAGAACCTGTTCGCCTGCCCCTGGATGGTCACGAACCCGCCCACCTTCACCTGCTCCACAGGAAACGAGGCGTCTAGCCTTACCTCCACGCCTCTGGACAGCGAGCCGCCAACCACAACGCCCATCAACGCAGCCTTGCCGGATGGTTCATTCATCACCTTGACTTCCTTTGTGGGGAGTCCAGAGGGATTCTCCCCTCTGGCAGAGAGCATGGGGGATGTGCCCCCAACCCTTTATTCCTATCCCCCTCTCCCTTGAGGGGAGTCCAGAGGGGCAAAGCCCCTTTGGTGGAGGTCTGGGGGTACCCCCCAGATTTATTTTCTGACCCCCTTCCTGCCAGGAAGGGGGTCAGAGGGATGGTCGAAAGAGCTATTCATGCTCGCAGGCTCCCCAGAATCGCGTTCAGCCGTTGGAGATCGCGCGACAGCAGGCGTGCTATCTGCCGACCTGCCTTCATCAGGAACGCCTGCGAGTCATCATGCGCCGAGGCTGCCTGGCGCAGGAACGCCGCGACCACTTCGTCGGCCTCCGGTGCTGCTCCGGCCAGCACCAGCGGCAGGAAGCGCAAATCCTCCGCGAAGGCACGCACCTCCGGCGGCGCGCAGGCATGGACAAAGGCGTGGATCCTAGGTGGCTGCGATGGCAGGCCGTAGCGCATGCCCGTCCCGACGGAGTCGGGATAGCCGACTATGGTGGCCTGGAAATCGGTCCGCAGCAGCTTGTCCAACTGAGGATTGCTCCGGTAGACGGCCTCCTCGTCGGCCTCATCCTGGCCTCGCGCCACGGGACGCCTGCCCGGGTCCATGGACGATGTGACCACATTGCGCACCACGCCATAGACCGGGCTATCCCTCCCAGTGCGCACCAGTGCGCCCAGGGCCGGCGCGCCATACAGGTCATAGCACTGCACCGTGAATGCAGCGCTGGAGGTTTCTACCACTTCGCCGAGGCGGGTGGTGTAGTTGGTTGTATTGGCAATTGTATTCATATTGAAGATATGCTACGGGATGCCAGTAAAACGACGTGCCACCTCTTCCCTTTCAATGTCATTAAGGTACCAGCCACGCGCATATAGCCATCTCCATAGAATGTTCAATTCCTTTTCGAATGCGTTGGCGGTCTTAAAGTAAAGTGGGTCGGCCTCTGGTAGTGGCATCCTCTGGAAAAGAGCATTCATGGTCTTGGCATGGGATAAGCCCGATTTTTCGTGTATCCGGGAAATCCACTGATTGAATTCCCATATGAGCATTCGATACCACAGGTCGCTTTTCCAACCGAAAATTGCGGGGAGGCCCATGTGCTTAAGCCAAGCGTCTATCGCTACTTGCTTTGGCTTCTTGTAGGATGCCATTTGTGAATAGCATGCTGACATTAGCTTTTCGTATGCCACATCTCGGCTGTTCTGAATGAGCTCCGTGGATTCTCCAAAAGATCGATAGTTCTCCATTAAGCCACGCCAGCGTTTCCATAATTCTCTTAGTTGAAGCCAGCCTAGGTCACTTGCTAACGCAGGTCGCCAAGCCAAGTCCTCAAGGGTTAGTCATGCGGTTTGACCTTCTCTTGTGTCCTCACTGTTTCTCATCGGTTGCCCCCGCCTATATGTTGGCTGAGAAACACCCCGTTCACTGGGCGGTGCCACATCTCCTACACCCACCTTAACCTCTTCGACCGCGCCTTCTCCGAAGTGTATACGTCAAGCCCCTGCCTTGCCAGCGCCTCCTCCACCATCTGCCGGAACAGCTCCCGTTCGTGGCCGCCAATGACCGCCTGCTCATGCGCCTCCATGATGGCGACCGGGTATCCCAGCCCCTTGCGGCACTGGTCCAGCAGCAGCGAATGCGTCAGGGCCAGCAGCGCCTCATCCTCCGCCACCCACGCCGGCACCTCCACCCGCGCCATCTCCTGTTCAGTCTTGAGGTAGTAAAAGTGGGTCGCGTGCTCGCGGTAGTGCTCTCGTACATAGGCCGACGTGCTGGGGAATGTGCCGGAACGTTCTCCTACCGCCAGGGTACGCTCAAACACGTCTCTATCCACCATCCACCGGTAGTCGCCCTGGGTGTGCTCCTGGAGCGGCAGCATGTTCACCACGGTGGTGCTACGAGGCATGCTAATGTAGGCAGCGACAGTCAGCCGCTTCCGTTCGGCCACCGCCTTGAGGCGATCCAGCGCTGGCAGAAATCCATCGTCCAGCAAGCTCCTCCGCACGTGCTCCGGGTATGAATGAAACTCCGGACTCCACAGGATAAGCGAACCGTCAATCAGACCCAGCGTGAGAAGAGTGTCGGCATGCTCCTCCGCCAGCTCTGCAAGGGCGGTCACCTCTTCAACGGTGCGCCGCAAGCCCATGAGCGCCCCTGTAAGCGGCTGCGATTCCTGGTCTGCCTGGGTTCCCACAGACAACTCCTCTGCCGTGGCGTACAGCCTGGGTTGGCTCCCTAGCCGGACGCCTGGAGCAGACCCATATTGAAGCATCACCTTGCTGATATTGATCAGGGCGCATGGCACAGGCATGTGCCGGTCTACATCTATGTGTGACCCATCGGTAGCAAGAGCACGGTAGTCGTTAGGTGGTGAAGCAGGAGAGAATCGCGTCGCCGAGCCAGATGCCTTGAAAAGCTCCACGGCTTTCTCTAAGAGGTCAAGCCGGCCCGCACTATGAGCTCTCAGGTCGTCACCCATGGCATGGACTTGCGCTGATACGCTGTGCAGGTCGAGAGGCATACGCTACCTCAACACCCTTTCATCCCCCGTGCGTCTGGTGATGCGCTGCTGGTCCATATGCTCCATCAAGGCCAGGGCGTACTTGCGGCTGGTCTTGAACATATCCCGCACCTGTGCCACCGTGATCTTGCCCTCGCCCTTCAAATGCTCCACAATCCTGTCCACCATCTGCTGATACGCCTCCGCCGTGAACACCACCTCGTCGCTAACCTTGACGACTCTGCCTTCCTCTGCCAGCAGTTGCAGTAGGTCAGGCTCCGGAGGCTCCGCCGTGGAAGGGGAGTACGGCTCCGAGCCAAGCAACTTGACATAATCATCAAGTGCTTGTCGCTGCGCCGGGCTGAGGGACACCTTGTGCTCCGGGGCACGCAGCAAGGTGTCCTCCTCTACCACGGCCCCTTCACGGATCAGTCGCTGGAGCGCCAGGACGGATACCTGGTCAGATAGCCCCAACCGACCACGGACCTCCTCACGGGGAGCGCCGCGCCGCACGGGATAACGGCGATGGTACTCTTGCAAAGCGCCTTGCGCCCGCTCCGTCACCTTTGCCCACGAAGAAGCCGGAAGCAGCACAGCTTCGCTCGATGCCAGGTCGCCCCCCAGGACCATCACCTCGCCTCGTTCCACCATCGCCTGAATATAAGCCAGTGACTCTGCCACCGACATGTTCGCCTGCTGGGCCAGAGCCCGAAGGGTCTGAGGGCCATGCGCCTCCAGCCCCTCCAGCACCACCTCCTCCCCTGAGCCTTCTTGAAGCCTGTTCAGGTGTTCCAGCGTCGCAGCATGGAGACGCCTGTGCCGCCTGGCGTGCGGCTCGACCACGTTGCCTCCCCCTAAAGTCGCTTCGGATGAGCGTATGATGAAGAAGTCGCCCTTGACCACCGCCACCGGGCTTTCCACCCGTATCTGGACCCAGCCGCTCTCGCCGGGCTGTAGGAAGTCACAGTCCAGAAGACGCACCTTTGCCAGCGTCTCGCTTGTGCCTGTGTAGAACAATACAGTAGCGTTGTGCTTCAATTGGCCGGGGGCGTCTGCAACCATGCGCAGGTGGCCATCTATCGCCTCTGTGGGATGGAGCCACCCTGGAGTGGTGAGAACATCCCCCCTTTGGACCTCATCGTGGGACACCCCTGACAGGTTTACCGCCGTGCGTGTGCCCGGCAGTGCCTTCTCCTCCCCCTTGCGGTGGCTCTGCAGTCCACGAATGCGTGCCCGCTTCTGGGCCAGCACCATCTCCACCTCCTGCCCCACCGCCAGAGTGCCGTCGGTCAAGGTGCCTGTCACCACCGTCCCGAAGCCGCTTATCACAAAGGAGCGGTCCACAGGCAATCGCGGACGCCCCTTATCGGCCCGAGGCTCCGCCACGTTCAACATATCGTCCAGGGTCGCTATCAGCTCAGGAAGTCCTTGCCCCGTGTGTGCCGAAACAGCGCACAACGGCGAGCCCGCCAGCGTCGTCCCCTGGAGCAGCTCCTCCACCTCGGCTGTGACCAGCTCCAGCCAGTCCTGGTCCACCAGGTCCCTCTTGGTGATTGCAACCACGCCCCGTTTCACCTGAAGCAGGTCCAGGATGGCCAGGTGCTCCCGCGTCTGCGGCATCACCGCCTCATCCGCAGCCACCACCAGCAGTGCCAGGTCAATGCCTCCCACACCCGCCAGCATGTTCTTGATGAACCGCTCGTGCCCAGGCACGTCCACGATGCTGACCTCCCTGCCGCGGGGCAGCATCAGCCAGGCAAAGCCCAGGTCTATGGTCATGCCCCGCTCCTTCTCCTCTCGAAGGCGGTCGGGGTCAATGCCAGTGAGTGCCTTCACCAGCGTGGACTTGCCGTGGTCTACGTGGCCCGCGGTGCCAATGACAAACATAGAAGACAGCCTTTGCTAGCATGGATCGGTCAGGATGTCAGCCCAGAATAGCATAGGGGGATAGGCCCAGCAAACAGGCCCCCTGCCCTGCATTGCTGGCAGACGGCATGGTCGAAACTGTTTTCCATCACCCTGCTAGTTTCCTGTCCCAGAAAAGACTCCAATTGCCATTGCTAGGAGCCGCAGGCAAGGCACAACACTTAGTTATTCATTTCACTATCGAGACGAAAAACGCATTGACACCCCACCATCCTGTTGATAGCATATAATACAGTAGATACCAGGGTAGATATGATGCTATCCGTTTCAAGAGGAAGGCGACCGAGGAGGTTGAGCTAAGCCGTGTCATGCTAC
>SHYF01000060.1 GCA_009692985.1 Dehalococcoidia bacterium | reverse complement strand
CTGCTGGAAAAGGAGAGTCCAGAGGGGCGAAGCCCCGGAGCCTGCCCTGAGCGCAGCCGAAGGGGTGGGGGACTGGGGGGTATCCCCCAGATATACTTTTCACCCCCCCCCTGGCTAGGAAGTGGGCCAGGGGGATGGTCGAAAGAGTTTGTCATCACCCCGTAATAGTGAGCTAAGAGGTCAGTCATGTGGATGCATGGTGACGTTGGCTGGGGATGGATGGCACTGGGCTGGATATCTATGATCGTGTTCTTGGGAAGCATCGTTGCGCTTGTGGTCTGGGCCATAGGCAGAGCAACCGGAGGAAGAGCTTCTTCCATCACGACGTCGCTGGAAATAGCCAAGGCTCGCTATGCCCGGGGTGACATCACCAAGGAGGCATTCGAGTCCTTGAAGCGTGACCTGGCATGAGATAGCCACAGGCCCACCTACAAGTTTTGCATTAGCCACAGCACTGGGATAGAATAGCTGAGCGGTTCGCGCAGCCTTGTCCCATAGGAGCAGCTAATTTGGTCCAGGAAACGCAGACTATCGTCATATATACCCATCCTGATTGTGACGCATCGGCCCAGGCCAAGGCTGATTTTGAGAAGGATGGGATAGCTTATAGAGAGATTGATGTCACGCTAGTGCCTGGCGCCGTTGCGGAGCTGGAAAGGCTAACCGGCGGCGACCATATTACGCCCGTCATCATAGATGGCGATATGGTCATTGTTGGATACGGCGGTCTGGGCTGAGCCTTCTAGCCAAGGCCGTTGGCCTTCATCAAGACAGCTAGAACTCCTAACCCATTCACCCGATCGGCAGCAAGGAAGTGTGGACAACCAACCAGTGCTTCATTAGCGCACTGTGCTGTCGTATAATGGGAACCACGGCCCGGTAGCGTAGTGGTTTAACGCGCGGCCCTGTCAAGGCCGAGATCACGGGTTCAAATCCCGTCCGGGTCGCCATTCTTATCTTTGTGGGCCATGCGCATGGCCTACACTTTCAGTAGCTTGCCCCTCATCACGTCCACCAGGCCCATGTCAGTTAGCTTCAGCTCTGGTATCACTGGCAAGGCAAGGAATGAGAGGATGGAGTAGGGCGAGGGCGCTGTGCATCCCAGGCTGCCAGCCGCCTGCTCCAACTCTTCAATCTTGGATACCACCGTTTCCAGAGGCTCCTGGGACAGCAGCCCCGCGATAGGCAAGGCCAGCGACGCCAGGACTCGCCCGCCCTCAGCGGCGGCCAGGCCACCCTGGTTGCGAGCAATCTCCTGGATTACGGCGAACATGTCCTGGTCCGAAGCGCCCACCACCACTATGTTGTGGGAGTCGTGGGCGATGGATGTGCCGATAGCGCCTCGCTTCATGCCGAACCCCTTCACCAGGCCAGTGCCGATGTTCCCCGTCGCTGTGTGACGCTCTACCACCGCCATCTTCAGCAGGTCGCGGCTGGGGTCAGCTACTATAGCCCCGTTGTGAGCGGTGACGCGCTCCTGTCTCCACCGTGTAACGATCTGGCCTGGAATAATCTCGATGACCGGGAAGGCGTCTGGCGAGCTAGCCCGGAGCGTCAACGCGTCCAGCACAAAAGGCTTTACGTTCATCGTGCGGGTCATGGCTGGATTGGGCTTTAGGCGCGGCTGGAACAGTGGCTGCCCATCGCGGGCCACCAACCTGCCTCGATAGTACACAGCGCTAATCTCGAACCGCTCCAAGTCATCCAGCACCAGCAGATTGGCATGATACCCAGGGCCGACACCCCCCAAGCCAGGCAGGCGGAAGTACTCCGCCACGTTCAGCGTCGCCATCTGCACAGCACGCACCGGGTCCAATCCCAGGCCGATGGCCTTGCGCACCACGGCATCCACGTCGCCGTCGTAGTAGATGTCCTTGGCGTTGCGGTCGTCCACCACCAGCATGCACCTGTGGTAGTTGCCATCGTTGACCAGTGGCAGCAGGTCTTCCAGGTTCTTCTCTGCGGAGCCTTCACGGATCATAAGGCGCATACCCCGGCGCAGCTTCTCTTGTCCCTCCGCAAAGGTAGTTGTCTCGTGGTCGGAGCCGATAAGGGGTGCCAGGTATGCGTTGAGCGCGCGCCCCATTACTCCAGGCGCGTGACCGTCCTTTACCTTGTCGCCTGCGGCCTGAATCTTGGCCAGGGTCTCCGGGTCGCCGTTGATGACGCCTGGGAAGTTCATCATCTCGCCCAGGCCCAGAACGCCCTTCCACCGCAGCGCCTTGCGTATGTCCGCCGGGCCAAGCTTGGCGCCGGATGTCTCCATGTCCGTGGCGGGAACACAAGAGGGTGCCACGAAGAACAGGTCTACCGGAACGCGCCGTCCGCACTCCAGGATGTAGCGCATTCCCGGCAGGCCGCAGACGTTGGTGACCTCGTGGAGGTCCGTCACCGCCGCCAGGGTTCCGTGGGGTACTACAGCGCGGGCGTACTGGTCAATGTGGAGCATGGAGCTTTCCAGGTGGACATGGCCGTCAATGAGTCCGGGAGCCAGGTAGCGCCCTTGCAGGTCTATGACCTGTCGTCCTTCGGTGTAGTCGCCCACGCCGGCTATGCGGCCCCCGTACACGGCGACGTTTCCCTGCTCGATCTCGCCGGTGAACGTGTTGACTATGCGGGCGTTGGTAAACACCAGGTCGGCGGAGGCATCGCCCCTGGCCACGGCTATGAGTTGCTGCATGTTCAAGCTACTTGTCCTTAAGAACGCAGATGTCCGGCAAATAGCGATACTGTTGCGCAAAGTCCAGGCCGTACCCCACCACGAACAGGTCAGGAACGTTAAATCCCAGGTAGTCTATTGTCACGTCCACCTGGCGACGGGACGGCTTGCTGAGCATAGCGCACAGCTTTGCGGAAGCGGCGCCGTTCTTTTCGAGGTAGTCTAGCAGGAAGCGGGTTGTGATGCCGGTGTCCACAATGTCCTCCACCACCAGCACGTGCTGTCCGCGAATGGCCGAGAGGACGCCCTGGGCTATCCTGGGTCTGCTGCTGGAGCGTGTGCCGCTGCCGTAGGTGGAGATGCGCACGAAGTCCACTGTCACCGGCATGTCCATGGCGCGGACAAGGTCGGCCATGAAGACAAAAGCGCCTCGCAGGATGCCCACCAGGAGCGGTGGGGTCTCGACCGTTCGTGGTGAGCTTGTCGAACCAGGAACGGATGGCAGATGGGCCGCTCGCCCTGAGCCTGTCGAAGGGTCGTCTTGAGCTTGTCGAAGGAC
Organism: Dehalococcoidia bacterium; assembly: GCA_009692985.1. GTDB lineage: Bacteria > Chloroflexota > Dehalococcoidia > Lucifugimonadales > SHYF01 > SHYF01. The sequence continues at coordinate 5,897 of SHYF01000060.1, read as the reverse complement.
GGGGAAATAGTCGCGGCGCACCTCCGAGGCCAGGCGCTGCACGGCAGAGGCAATCTCCTGGCGGGAGAGGAGCACGGTGGGCTTATCGCTAGGGGGTACGAGCGTGCTCACGCAACGACGATAGCATGGGAAACAAACAGGGTCAACAAATGTGTGGCCTCTTTGCATGCCAGCATCTATCCAGATATGGGCCAGACTGCTAGCTCTGGCATCCAATTCCATTCTTATCACCATCTAACCTGTGCGGGTCGGGCGGCAGCACTCTGAACCGCTTGTATGGTATCTCCCCGCAGTCCAGGTCAGGCGGCGGTGATGGAATGCATACGTCAGGATATGAAGGGTCACATTTAGTGCCGCCTGGCGCAGGTGTTGGCATCTCATTGCCAGTTGTACACTTACCCCACAGGCCAGCACCGGCTGCCATAGCCTGTCGCTGCGCTTCACGAAATCTATCCACGTATCTAACATCTGGCGGGAAGTAGCCACCTCAGCGTACCCATTTCTCACCAGAACATCGTTAACCATGCGGCCATTGGCCAGCCACACGTACCGCAGCAGCCTGCCGTAACGGTCAGTTTCGGACACGTCCTTTTCCAAGTACACCATCTTGCCTTCTACGAGTGTGCGGTTGAACTCGGTTGCTTCATAACCGAAGCACTCTACGCCTACGGTGGGGTGCACTGTCTCAGGAGTGTCCATGCCGATGTAGCTGACTCGGTAAGTGGTGCCGCCAGCGGCCACGTCTATAGTGTCGCCGTCAACTACCCTAAGCACAGCGGCCGCAACTTCGCCGGTTGGCGCAAGGAGAGGCGGTCTTCTTGTAGGCGTCAGGGTAGGGCTAGACGTTGGCGTGGAATTAATGCAACCGACTGAAGCCACGACACAAACCAGTGCAATAAATCTTGCCCACGCCCGTCTCATGGCGTCAGCATAACACGCGATACAAGGCATCTATGGTGCTACAATTCCCCTGGGAGCCGCCTATGTACCTTTCACGCCTATCACTGACCAACTATCGCAACTTCCTCAGCCTGGAGCTGAAGCTGCCGCCCGGCCTCGTTTTCATTGTCGGCGACAACGCCCAGGGCAAAAGCAATCTCTTAGAGGCGGCCTACCTGCTGGCCATCGCCAAGTCGTACCGCACCAACGTGGAGCGTGAGCTTATCCACTGGTCGGCCCAAAAGCCCGCTGCTACGCTTGGAGGCCAGCCTGCTCAGCAGACCATCATCCACGGCGAGGTGGAGCAGCAAGGAGGCCGACTGCGCATCATCGTTGGGCTGCGGGTAGTGTCGGAAGCAGGCGCAGGCGGCGCGCTGGGGGAGAAACAGATACGGGTCAACGGAGTGGCCACCACGGCAGCCGGCCTGGTGGGACGAGTCAACACCGTGCTGTTCGCCGCCACGGACATAGAGCTGGTGCACGGCCCGCCGGCGCACCGGCGCCGCTTCCTGGACATCCTGATATCCCAGGTGGACCGCGCCTATCTGCGCACATTGCAGCGATACCAGCGAGTGGTGATGCAGCGGAACCACCTGCTGCGACTCATTCGGGATGGCCGCAGCTCGCCGGATGACCTGGACTTCTGGGACAGCGAACTGGTGAAGGAGGGTACGGCCCTGGTTGCTCGGAGGAGCCAGATAGTCCAACAATTAGCTCCCCTGGCTACGCGGGCGTACACGGGCCTGGCTCCGGAAGAGGAGATGTCCATGGAGTATCAGCCATCGGTGGCGGCAGAAGCACTAGCCGGTGCCCTGCCCAGCCAGCGCGCCGCAGAGATCAAGGCAGGCATGACGCTGCCTGGCCCGCATCGGGACGAACTGGGCTTGACCATAAACGGGGTGCTTGCGGATACATACGCCTCGCGCGGGCAGGCTCGCACCGTCGCGCTGGCGTTGCGTTTGGCCGAGGCGGCTTTGCTGCGGCAGGAGCGGCGGGAGGAACCAATCCTGCTGCTGGACGACGTTCTCTCGGAGCTGGACCCCGCGCGGCGGCGGCACGTGCTGGAGGAGGCAGCCGGCTACCAGCAGGCGCTCATCACTTCAGCGGAGCCTGCGGCGTTGCGCGACATGCCTGTGAAGCCAGCGGCGACTTTCACACTGCAGAAAGGGCAGGTGGAGCTGCGGAGTCCAGTCTAAGGAACCTTCGAAAAGGTGATTATCGCTCGGCATCATAAAAGCTGAGTAGCCCTTAAGTTCCTCTGTAATTCTGAGCGAAGCGAAGGATCTTGCTTGTCGTGGCAGGCGCGTGTCTTGACATACTGCGTTGTTGGTTGAAGGCGGATCAGATTCTTCGGTCCTCCCGATTGCATCTGGACTCCTCAGAATGACATGGATGGGTAACGTTTCTGGCGGGACAGTCGCCTGTGGTATCATTCCTTACGAACCTAGCAGGCTGTTGAAAAAGGGGTGCTCAGAGGGGCGAAGCCCCGGAGCCTGCCCTGAGTGAGCCGCAGCCCTGAGCGAAGCGAATGGGGAAGCCGAATGGGTGGGGGACTGGTGGTGTCCCCCAGATTCAAAACTCCCCCTCTCCGCGTCGGAGAGGGGGACGTAGGGGGTGAGGTCAGGGACTTTTGGGACAAGGCGACAGGAAGGAGGTCAGGGGGATGGGCGCCCCGACGTGTCGGGGTTCATCACTGTGCTAGAATAGCCTATTCTTATAGATGCAAACGGGGAGGATTGTGGTGATCAAGGCTGTATTCTTCGACCTGTACGGCACCTTGGCGCGATTCCAGCCGCCCCGAGAGGAGGTACAGGCACGAGCCTGCGAACCGTTCGGTTTCAAAGTGGCCAAAGATGGCCTGGTCCAGGGCTATGCCGTGGCCGACGAATGGATGGCCAAGACCAACGCCAGCCCGCTGCCACTGCCTAAGATGAATCGAGAGCAGCGGGCGGGCTTTTTTGCAGAGTACGAGAGGCTTGTGCTCTTTGGCACGGGCATAAATGTTGACTTGCAAACTGCATCCCAGGTCTGGGCAGCAGTACGGAAAATTCCCTACGGCCTGGCCCTGTTTGACGACGTGCTGCCCACCATGGACAGGCTCAAGTGGACTGGGCAAATCCTGGCCACCCTGAGCAACATCACCGAGGACATTCAGGCGCTATCCCATAGGCTGGGACTGGCCCCATACATGGACTTCGCCATCACATCATGGGAGGTCGGCAAAGGCAAACCCCATGCGCCCATATTCCTGGCCGCCCTAGAGCGCGCCGGCGTACCAGCCAGCGAGGCACTCATGGTGGGCGACTCTTACAGCTCGGACGTGCAGGGCGCTCGGGGCGTCGGCATCCGGCCGCTGCTTCTGGACCGCGAGGGAATCATTACAGATATTGACGATTGCACCAAGATCCGCGCTCTCCCAGAGGTGATGGACCACCTCTGATGTCTCAGACGGCACTGCTCCGCTTGAGCACCTCTCTCGACTTGCCTTGATCACCGGGGCCTATGACGCCTGCATCCTCTAGCTGGTCCATTAGTCGTGCGGCCCTGGGGTAGCCGATGCGCAGTCGTCTCTGCAATAGAGATGTGGATAGGTGGGTGTAGCGGCTGGCTAGCTCCATCGCCTTGTCCATCAGGTCGTCCCCATGAGCCGGGCTCTCCGTTTCCTCTTCGCCATCATTGTGGCTCCCCTCCTGCGGTGGCTCCAGGTTCAACGGTGGTAACGGCGGCCCGTTCTGGGTACGCCAGAACTGCATCAGGCGTCCTATCTCCTTGTCGGACACATAAGCGCCCTGTACCCGCTGTGGTTTTGGCGATTCGTGGGAGAGGAATAGCATGTCGCCCTTGCCTAGCAACCGCTCTGCCCCGCCGGAGTCGAGGATGGTGCGCGAGTCCACCATGGACACCACTGCAAAGCTGATGCGGCTGGGGAAGTTGGCTTTGATAAGTCCAGTTACAACGTCCACCGAGGGGCGCTGCGTTGCCGCGATGATGTGGATGCCAGTGGCGCGTCCCAGCTGGGCCAGACGGCACAACGTCTGCTCAATTTCGTAGGGCGCTGCCATCATCAAATCGGCCATCTCGTCTATGGCTATCACCAGGTACGGCATGGCCTCCAGTGCCCCGGGATGACTGCGGTACCCTTCGATATTGCGGACTCCCAACTCCTCCAGCCGCTTGTAGCGGCGCAGCATCTCCCTCAGCACACCCTTTAGCGCGCTCACAGCTGGAGCCGTATCCACCACCACTGGGATTGCCAGGTGCGGCAGGCCGTTGAACGGCGTCAACTCAACCCGCTTGGGGTCTATGAGCACAAGGCGCATTCTTTCCGGCGATACCTGGCTTACCAGGGATACGATGACTGCATTGATACAAACGCTTTTCCCGCTGCCCGTGGCCCCCGCGATGAGCAGGTGAGGAAGCCCCCGCAAATCGGTGGCTATCGGATCGCCGCCGGATCCCTGGCCCAGGGCCAGGGGCAGGCCGCCTTTGGTCACGATGTCCTGGAATGTGGGCGAATCCATCACGCTGCGCACCGTGACTAGGCTTGGAGAGTGGTTTGGTACCTCGATGCCCACCACAGACTCGCCGGGCACGGGCGCCTGAATGCGCAGGCTGGGCGCAGCTAGAGCCAGGGCCAGGTCCTTCTCCCGCGCCACGATGTTGTCAACCCTCACTAGCGACTGCTCCTCTTTCCTGGTGATCATCGGCCTGCCCTTGGCATCGCGCAGTATGTTCCCCCACTTGTCTCGCTCTTTCGTCTCCTTGGTTTTGCGATTCCATCCTGGCGTCAATCCGTATAGTGTTACGGTTGGCCCAGGCTTGATTTGGTCTACCGTGACCTCCACGCCATGGTAGCCAAGCGTCTCCTCTATCTTCCTGGCTACGCGATCCGTTTCCTCCTCCTTCACAGTAGCGCGGCGCCCATTGTCTAGTAAGCTGGTGGATGGAAGCCTCCAAGCTGCGCCGGAAGTTGCGGCCTTTTGCCCGTTCTGGCCGGGAGTTCCCTTAGCAGATGTACCCGCCTTGGCCTTGGCATGCACGCCATCAACTTCCAGGATCGGAGAAGTGGTGACCCCCTCCGCAGGGACGGACGGTTCGGTGGCCAGCTGGACTTCGGGCGTGGGTGATGCCGGAGCCTTTGGAGGTGTGGCCTTAACCCAACGCCGTAGCGGCGGAACCAAGTAAGCTATGCCACGCAAAGAAGCCCGGCCCGCTGCCCTGATTCCTTGCCAGACCAAGCGAGGCAGGCGGCGGAGAAACGACAGCATGGCTGTCCACATAGCCAGGAGCAGCTTCTTTGCCAGATTGTAAGCATGGCGGGGCCAGAGGACGGTTGCCATAAGAATCAGTAGGCCCGTGACTACTGGGACGCCTTGGATGGGCGTGTTGCCCCACAGGGTCTTGCCTGCTATGCCGCCCAGGGTGTAAGTGTGCAGGACGCCCTCAGAGGCGTGCCCCGCGCCAAGCATAGCCACCAACGTCGCGATTCCCAGGGCCGTCACCGAATACCATTGCCACCAACGCAGCAGCCACCTAGGCTGCAACCGCACCGTTATGATGAACACCACTGCCCAGAGGACAATAGGGTAAGTGCCGTAACCCCCTAATCTGGCCACGTGGTACACCAGCATACCTCGTTGCCAGAACACCAGGGCAGCCAAGGTGCTCAGGAGCACCAAACGCCCTCCCACAGTGATGAGCAGCGGCGATAGTATCCGCTGCCAGAGCGGAGCGTTCCGGATACTGCTCCTTGCGCCACCTTTCGTGCGGCGTCCGGGCATGAAAGAGTCTCCTATATCTCCAGGGGTACCGGAATTATCATTGGTCGGAGGTGGGTTTGGTCGTAGAGGAAGTTGCCCACGACCTGTTTGACCTTCGTGGTTGTGGACGACCAGTCCACGGGCTGATCGGTGCCTCCGTGATTTACGGCCTCCACAGCTGCCTTGGCAGTGCGCTCC
>SHYF01000059.1 GCA_009692985.1 Dehalococcoidia bacterium | reverse complement strand
AGGAGCGGGAGAGGATGACGCAGTGTATAATCAGGGCGATGCGGAATCGCTACGCCACCGTGCAGTTTAGGACACGAACGGGAACATGGACAGAACGCCCAGAAAACGCCGTCCGCGGGTAGGACAGCAAGAGGTGGACCTGAAGGCCCATCCGGAAACACTGGCTGCTCGCGAAGTGGTGGACTGGCTGAAGGGATCCATCTCGGAGGGGAAAGAGTGGCCGCGAGCGTTGCTGGAGGCCGTGGGCCGCTGGCCGCTTCCTCAAGAGGACATGGACGGCGACCGGTACCAGTACCTGCTCCTAGGCGAGGCATTTGACTGGTTGACCCTGGCAGGCCGGCTACTGGGAGGGATTGATGGCCTTGTCCCCCAGGCGGAGAAGGAGGCACTCCTGTTCCAGAGCAGGCTCCCGAAAGATATTCCTGAGTCGGAGTTCAGGAGTCTGATGGGGCCGGAGAAGTACCGCGCTCATCTCAACTACTTCTACGGGGTAGTCGCAGAGGAGTCTCTGCTTCTAGCGGTGGAGGAGGAGATTGGCAAAGAGCGTACGAGTCTGGGGCTGCGAGACAGCAACGACACGGTGGAGCTGGCCCATCAGAGGCTGTACGGCGATACTCGCGAGGCCCTTCTGAGAGCCTTCCGGCAGGAGATGGGCCGCCCTGATACCACCTCTATCACATTTACAGAGCTAAAGGAGTTCACCTACTGGCTGTTCAAACGCCGGGTGAACTCGGCGGACAGCTCCCGCGTTGCCAGCGACACCAAGAAGGGCCTGGAGCGCCTGTTCCGGATGAGGGGCGCTGCCGCCCCTTCCTTACCCGCCCAACTGGCCTAGCAACTCACCTATCCTGGTAAGCCGCTCCTGGGCGGACGCCAGGCGTTCGCGCTCCTTCTCCACCACCTCTTCCGGCGCTTTGCTCAGAAACTGCTGGTCGGCTAGCCTCTGTTCCAGCCGTCCCGTAGCTGCCTTCGTGGAAGCCAACTCATTCTGCAACCGCTGCCGCTCCGAGGCCAGGTCAACCGCGTCGCCCAATGGCAGGTAGATCGTAGCCTTTCCTACTACCAGTGTCACCGTCTGGTGTGAGGAGGGTGAGGGGACGCCATGTTCCAGGATGCGCAGCGGCTCCACCCGCGCCAGCGAACGGATGGCCTCTGCTTCTCCGGCCACAACGGCGGCCATCTCAGGAGCAGCGACTATCGCCTCCAGGGGTTGCCGGGGCTCTATTTTGAACTCGGCGCGTATGTTGCGTATGGCCTGAACGATATCTCTTACCAGATCTACCTCATCCTCAGTGGCTGTGTCGAGCAGTTGCTCAGAGGCCTCCGGGTACGGAGCGACCATGATAGAGTCGGGCAGACCACCCTCTTTGGGGAGCACCTGGGTCAGCCGTTGCCACAGCTCCTCTGTGATGAATGGCATGAATGGGTGTAGCAGGCGCAGTGTGCGCTCCAGGACATAGGCGAGCACCGGCAATGGCGCCGTGTCTCCCTGGCGCAGGCGCACCTTGGCCATCTCTATGTACCAGTCGCAAAACTCGCCCCACAGGAAGTCGTAAAGCTCCCGCTCCGCCTCGGCAAACTGGAAGTCGGCCAAGAGCTGGTTCACCCGTTGTGTCAGCCGGTGGTGGCGGCTAAGGATCCACCGGTCTTCCCTATGAGATGCGGTCAGCGAAGACCATCCGTCCAGGTTATCAGCGCCTTCCAGTGTGGTGGTCACGTAGCGCGTGGCGTTCCATAGCTTGTTGGCGAAGTTGCGGGCGGCCTCCAGCTTCTCCGGGCTCAGGCGGCTGTCAATGCCGGGGGTGGTGCCTGTGGTGATGGCGAATCGCAGCGCATCTGCCCCGTGGGATTCTATGGATTTGAGAGGGTCAATAACGTTGCCGCGGCTCTTGCTCATCTTGACGCCGTGGGCATCCCTGATGAGGCCGTGCAGGTACACGGTGTGGAAGGGGACCTGGCCTGTGTTCTCGATGCCCAACATGATCATGCGGGCCACCCAAAAGAAGAGTATGTCGTAGGCCGTCTCCATGACGCTGGTGGGATAGAAGTAGCGATGGTCTTCGGTATCCTGGGGCCAGCCCAGGGTGGAGTGAGGCCACAGGCCGGAGCTGAACCAGGTGTCCAGCACGTCCGGGTCCTGCTGGATGCTGGATGAGCCACAATGGGCGCACCGGGTGACGTCCTGCACCTGCACGGTGAGGCAGGCACACTGCTCACAGTACCACACAGGTATGCGGTGGCCCCACCATAGCTGGCGGCTGATGCACCAGTCTCGGATGTTCTCCATCCAATTCATGTAGACAGCGGTGAATCGCTGGGGGACGATGCGTATGGTGCCGTCCTCCACGGCCTGAATGGCGGGTTGGGCCAGGGGCTTCATGCGGATGAACCACTGCTTGCTGACCAGAGGTTCCACCACTGTATTGCACCGGTTGCATCGGCTCAGGGCCAGCGCGTAAGGCTCAACCTTTTCCAGAAGTGCTTCCCGCTCAAGCTGCTCCACGATTGCCTTGCGCGCGTCAGTCCTTTCCCACCCTTTGTAATGGCCCGCATTTTCGTTAAGAGTAGCGTCCAGGTTCATAACGTTGATCACAGGCAGGCCGTGGCGCTGTCCGATATCGAAGTCCGTGGCGTCGTGGCCTGGGGTTACTTTCAAGGCGCCGGTGCCGAAACTGCTATCCACGGCTTCGTCGGCGATGACGGGGATTCGGCGTCCAAGCACAGGGAGCATCACGAGCTTGCCGATTACGCTACGATAGCGCGGGTCGTCGGGGTTGACCGCCACAGCGGTGTCGCCCAGCAGTGTTTCAGGCCGCGTGGTGGCCACGGTAAGATGGCCGCCGCCGCCCTCAAACGGATACCGGATGTAGTAAAGCGACCCCTGTTCCTCGGAATGGTCCACCTCCAGGTCGGATAGGGCGGTGGCGCAGCGAGGACACCAGTTGGTTATGCGCTCTCCACGGTAAATGAGTCCCTTGTTGTACAGGTTGACGAAGGTAGTGCGCACCGCCAGGCTGGGGCCGGCGTCCAGGGTGAACCGCTTGCGAGTCCAGTCGCAAGACGCGCCCAGGCGCTTATGCTGCTCGTCAATGATGCTGCCATATTTGCGCACCCATTCCCAGACCCGCTCCACGAACTTCTCACGGCCCAATTGCTGTCGGGTCAGGCCCTCTTGAGCTAGTATGCGCTCCACCACCACCTGTGTGGCAATGCCCGCATGGTCTGTTCCTGGTAGCCATAGGGTGGGCTCGCCGCGCATCCGGTGCCATCGGGTCATGGCGTCTTCCAGGGCGACGACGATGGCGTGGCCCAGGTGAAGCTCGCCGGTGACATTGGGCGGCGGCATGATGATGACAAACGGTTTCTTACCAGGCTGAATGGTGGGAGTAAAGTAGCCCTGCTCCATCCAGAAGTGGTAGAGCCGCTCCTCCACGGGGCGGTGGTCGTAGGCTTTGGGAAACTCCTGGGTCGGCTGGATCGAAGTCATAACAGCGTACCTGGATGGATGGGTTCGGGATTAGACGCCATTGTAGCACGGCGACGGATACCGTCAACGAGCAACCGACCTTTCGTGGCGGATTAGCCGTCAGACGGTAACTTCGAGGATACGTTTACGCAGGGTCCTAGTCGCGCTGGGGTGTCCTGGCTGTGCGTCGCCGCACCAGTATGACGAGTGCCGCCAATCCAGCGGCCATGCCCAGTAATCCCCAGCCGCCCACTGAAGGCACCAGGGTCGGTGTTGGCGTAGGTGTGGGCGGCACCGGCGTAGGCGTAGGTGTAGGCGTAGGCGTTGGTGTAGGTGTGGGAGGGGGTGGTGGTGGATCTGGTATCTCAATGATACCTATGATTCTGAAGCCTGTGGGGCTCCCACCAGCATCAAAGAGTTCAAGGTTTCCAGTCCACACGTAGGATTCGCTCTGGGCAGGTGGCTTGTAACTGATGGTGGCCTGCTCCCGCGTGGCGACTTCGTTGTGCAATGTCTGGCCCTGAACATCGATCTCGAAGAAGACGTCGAAGAAGCTGGCGGCGGTGCCGGAGGGTGCAAACGGAGGGAGATCCAGCCGGCCATTCTGGGTGTTACTGGTCTCTTCGATCTCACCGGTTGACCATTGATATGGGTCTAACAGGGGGCTGCGGAGCCGCACGTTGACAAGGCCCAGGGAGGGATTGGGGCCCACGAGATCTATCGCGACCATCTCTGTTTGCACCTGCTCTCGGGTGTTGCTGTTCGTATCCATCGGATCACAGATGTCCACTATGAACACCTTGCGGCCAAACAGGACCACTTGCACCTGATCCAGGGTAGGCTTCACCAGAAAAATAATCGCCTTGGAGTTGGGGAAGACGTCAATCTCCGGGGGGCAACTCTGAGCCGGCCTGATGCCGTGCAAAATTATTGGTGCCTGCAAGATGGAGGTTACCTTTGCAGTAGGGTTGGCGCTGGGGCAGAATCCCTGATCGTTCAGACCTGGCACTACCAGCACGGATGGAGGGCAAGTGTCGGTCCAAGGAATATCTATGCCCTGTAGAATAAGCAACTGCCCGGTTAAGGGTGGCAGCAGTGGAAGGATGGCTCCTACGTCCAGAGTCCGCTGGGCTAGGTCGGGCAAGCGGGTGAATGAAAATCTAGGTACGACCTGGAGCACCGAGTCAAATGTCCCACCGTTGGGCTGTGTCTTGGTGATGTTCATTTGCCCGGTAGAGGGCATGGCGGGTGACAAAGAGGCGTGGACAATCCAAAGTTCGGACGGTGCTGATGGATAGGTGACAGTTATAGGCTGGCAACTCCTGAGGTTCAGAGCTACTATCTCTATGGGGACTGTTTCAGTGGCGGGAAAAGGGGGGGGTCATGGGCGCTGATCGTCCCACGACTGTGTCCGCGGAGCCAACGTTATTACCCAATAAGGTCCCTAGGGGAACCCCACAGAACTTGACTGGCCTAGAGAACGGCTCGGAACCCGAGGCGAAGAAGTGCTAGGGAATCGGTAACCCACTGAAGTCAAACTCCGTTGCTGCTGGGGCTGTTTCAAACAGGTCGAAACCAGGCCCCACGGGGACGGCCGAAGGCGCGGCTAAAACGCCACTACTATCGGCCAGGGCTGTGCCAAACATAAGCAAGGAGAGCAATATGCCCAGAGTCAGGGCTGTGAACCTCATAACTCGCCTCCTGCCCCATAGCGTGGGGCCATGTTACTCGAATGCTTCCCACCTGCCAAGTGATTTAGCCGTATAATGGGAGTTCAACCACCTAGCGTAAACGTATGACAACGACTTCTGGCCACGACGCCAACGCTCAACAAAACCAACGAGCGGAGTCTCTCGCCACACGGCGGACTGAGGGATCCATCGCCAAAGGCGCTGCGAAACAGCAGCCGGGTCCCGCTGTCTCCTGGAAGCGCAACCTGGCGGTTATGTGGTTGGCGCAGGTCGTCTGCGTCATCGGCTTCAGCTTTGTTTTCCCTTTCACTCCCTTGTTTGTCCAAGAGCTAGGGATAAAGGATCCAGCCAGGGCCGCCTTCTGGGCAGGCCTATCTGGCAGCGCTATGGGCCTTACCATGTTTCTATCTGGCCCTATATGGGGCGTTCTGGCTGACCGGTTTGGTCGCAAGAGAAACGTGGTGCGTGCCATGTTCGGCGGCGCTATCTTGGTCGCTCTCACCGGCCTTTCGGGAAACGTTTACCAACTGACGGCCTTGCGTCTTGTCACTGGGATAGCCTCTGGTGTGTTTGCGCCTGCCATGGCGCTGGTGGCATCCACCTCCCCCAAGGAAAAGATAGCCTTAAATGTGGGAGCTTTGCAATCTGCCATGTTTGTGGGCAGCACCGTGGGCCCTCTGATGGGCGGCTTCTTGGCAGAGGCTGTGGGATACAGGGGAGCCTTTTACGCAGCTGGAGTTGTTATTGGCCTTGCGGGTCTGCTGGTGTTGGTGTTTGCCAGGGAAAACTTCCAGCGGCCACTGGATGCGGGGCCGGTCTTCCGCATTCAGGTGTTTACGGACATCTGGAGTCTTGTGACTTCAAGGGAGCTGGCTCCTTTGCTGGCTATGATGTTCGTTGTCCAGGTCTCTCCCAACTTGATGTCCACTGTGCTGCCGGTGCTTCTGGACACTTTTGCGCCAGGAAGCGGCGCTACGGCCACGGGTGTTGCCTTTGGCATCCTGGGAGTTGCCGGAGCTGCGGGGGCCTACGGTGCAGGCAGGCTAAACGGGCGTTTTCGTTTGAACAGAATAATGACCGTAGCATGCGTAGGCGCGGGGGCTTGCTACCTGCCTTTCATGTTCGTTGATTCCATCCCATTGCTTTATCTGTTTTTGGCTGTGGGTGGTGTGTTCCAGGGCACATTGATCAGCTCAGCCAGCGGGCTCGTCGGGCTGGCCATGCCAGTGGAGAAACAGGGTACAGGCTTTGGCGCTTTGCAAAGCGTATCGGCTGCTGCCTTTGGTTTTGGCCCGCTGGCTGGTGGCACAATCGCTACCATGACTGGACTGCGGTCCGTGTTCCTGGTGCAGGCGGCTGGCCTTTTTGTTGCGGCGGCGCTGGTGGTGATGCTGCTTAGAAATAGGGCACGAGTGGCGGAGCCAGCTCTGGCAGGCGGTGCCGCAGAAAGCGTCACCCGGAATTAGCAGGATTCGATGGAACCGCCCCAGATTGCCACGTCCCGATAAACCGGGACTCGCAATGACAATCCTCTCGCAATCTCTCAGCTTTTCAGCAGCTTCGCTACCCGGTCCAGGATGCGGTGGGCTACCTCGTACTTGGTCATGATGGGAAGGTCTTCAACGCCGCCGTCCCTGTCAATGATAGTTACTTTGTTGGTGTCTACGCCAAAGCCTGCGCCGGGGGCGGTCACGTCGTTGGCCACGAACAGGTGTACGTTCTTATTTATCAGCTTCTGGCGGGCGTTGGCCAGGAGGTCTTCCGTCTCGGCGGCGAAGCCTACCTTGACCTTGGTTCCCTGGGTCTCCGCCAGGATGTCCGGGTTCTTGATAAGGCTAATGGTGAGCGTGTCGCCCTTGCCCTTCTTCATCTTCTGTCCAGCCGGGTTTGCTGACCGGTAGTCTGCCACGGCGGCGGCCATTATCAGGGCGTCAGCATTTTCGCAGCAAGCGGCTACGGCGTCACGCATCTCCAGGGCGCTTTCGACGTGATGCACCTCCACCAAGGGCGGGTCGGGGAGAGAGGTAGGAGCGGTGACAAGGACGGCGTGAGCACCCCGGTCTCGGGCCGCCTCTGCGATGGCGTAGCCCATCTTCCCGGAGGAGCGGTTGGTGATTACTCGGACGGGGTCAATGGCCTCCTGGGTGCCTCCTGCGCTGATGACGATTATCTTGTCGGCCAGGTCGCCCCGGCGTCCCAGCGCCGCGGCGATGTGCCCTAGCAGGTCCGAAGGCTCCACCATGCGGCCCCAACCCCATAGGCCAGAGGCCAAGCGTCCCTTGGCGGGGCCGGCCACGGTGATACCCCTGCGCTTCAGTGTCTCGATGTTCTCCAAAGTAGCAGGGTTATCGTACATATGGGCGTCCATCGCCGGGGCAACGACCACCGGCGCGGCGGTGGCCAGGATTGTTGTGGTTATGGCATCGTCGGCCAGGCCCAGGGCCAGCTTGGCAATCGTGTGCGCCGTGGCCGGGGCCACCACCACCACGTCGGCGCGCTCCGCCAGTGCCACGTGCTCTACGCTGAGCTCCGATTCGGCGTCAAAGATGTCAGTGACCACCGGTCGGTGGGTGATGCTACGGAATGTGAGGGGCGTTATGAACTTGGTTGCGGCGTCGGTCAGGATGACGTCCACCTGGGCACCGGCCTGAACCAGCTTGCTACACAGGTCAACGGCCTTGTAGCAGGCGATGCTGCCGGTAACGCCAAGGACCACTTTCTTGCCGTCAAAGGCGGTTTTCATGTTCGGCCCTCCGCTGGGCTAGTTCCCGCATTCATTTCATGAATCATGCGCAGGCCGACCAAGATCAAGTCGAGGTTGACGACGTCGAACACCTGCGTCTCGCTGGCTATTAGGGGTACGAGGCCACCTGTGCCGATTACCTTGGCGTTCTGCCCCAGCTCCTTCTTGAAGCGTCTGACCATCCCTTCTATCAGTTCCACGTTGCCCAGCACCAGGCCGGACTGCATGGCATGGGTTGTGTTTTTGCCGATGGCGGTTTTGGGCGCTATCAGGTCCACCCGTCTAAGCTGAGATGTGTTAGAAAACAGCGACTCGGCTGACAGGCGCAGTCCAGGAGCGATAGCGCCACCCAGAAACTCGCCCTGAGCGGTCACAGCATCGAATACTGTTGCGGTGCCACAGTCTACCACGACCAGCGGGCCACCGTAGATCCGGAATGCGGCGGCGACTTGCACGATGCGGTCTGCGCCCACGTCTCTGGGATTATCGTACAGTATCTTGACTCCAGTACGCACTCCGGCTTCAATCACCAGCGACTTGACATGGAAGAAGTTTTCGCACAGCTCGTAGAAGACCTGGGTGAGAGGCGGGACTGAGCTGCAGATAGCCACTGCGTTGATATCAGAGGTGGCGACGCCGCGTAGGGGTAGGAGACTCATCAGTGCGAGGCCGTACTCGTCGGGCATACGCCTGGCATCGGTGGTCAAACGCCAAGTGGCTTTGAGTGTTTCACCCTGAAAGGCACCTAGGCTTACGTTGGTGTTGCCTATGTCTATAGCTAAAAGCATAACGGTCGCCGCATAGTGTCGCCGCCGATGGGTATATTATAGCAGGTGTGGCTACTAGTACATCGGTGCGGAAAATTGCGCTACCAAACCCGTCCGAGGTGAGCTTGTCGAATCACAATGTTTTGCCCTTCGACAGGCACAGGGCGAACGGCCAGTATCACCCGCGCCGAGCATCAGCGAGAGAACGCCAGCGAAGACGCAGCGCGTCGGGTGCAAGCCCGTGTTGGGGGCCTGATATTCTTGCAATCACTCGTTTTAAGGCGTGGCGTTCACTTTCGGGCTTAGGGAATGGGCCCTCAAGCTTTTCCAGGTCAATACCCAAATGGCGAATGCCTCAACCAGGGTCAAAACCGCTATCATCATGGCCGTGGACGACGGCGCGCCGCTCATTATGGCTGGGAGCGGTCTCTTCGTATTAAGAACTACCGTTATCGCGTCCAGGTGGTCGCTGATCGAGATGCAGAAGAAGACGATG
>SHYF01000058.1 GCA_009692985.1 Dehalococcoidia bacterium | reverse complement strand
AGCGAGGCAGCGCACAGGAAACTATGGCGGTGTGTTTTCTCAATGACCATGAAGCACCCCTTCTGCTGGGGCGAGGCGACGTCTGACATACTCAGGGGTGAGTGACAAGGCTCCAGTCCGGAGACCCTCTCATATGAGCAAACAAAATCTCGCGGACAGATCCCGGTACATGCGGTATTTGCAGGCCGAGCAAGAGGCGGTGGCCCTGTACACTGCTATGGCCCAGGCCGAGCAAGACCCCGTGCGGGCGCATATCTTCCGCGAGCTGACGGAGGTTGAAGGACGCCACGTGGCCTACTGGGCGGAAAAGCTAAACCTGGACCCCAAAGACATCCCACCGTTCAAGCCCACATTCCGTGTGCGAGCACTGGGCTGGCTGGCCAAGAGCCTGGGCACCAAGCGGGTGCTACCCCTGGTGCTGCGCATTGAAGGAGAGGACACGGTGATGTACGCCGGCGACCCCGAGGCGACCTTGGTGATGGCCGACGAAGAAGGCCACTCGCGCCAGCTCCAGGAGTTGCGGGATGGGAAATACCCTGGCAACGAGCTGGACAGCGGGGGCTGGCGGAAGGCAGCGGGGGCTGGCGCTTTTCGGGCTGCGGTCCTGGGAGGGAACGACGGACTGGTCTCCATTTTCAGCCTGGTATGGGGGGTAGCCGGCGGTAGTTCGGACCCGGCCATTGTGCTTCTGGCCGGAGTGGCTGGGCTTCTGGCGGGAGCCTTTTCAATGGCTGCGGGCGAGTACGTATCCATGCGCGCCGATCGGGACCTGGTAGAACACAGGATTGAGATGGAGCGGCGGGAGCTGCGGGAAACACCTGATGCGGAGAGGGCAGAGCTGTCGCTAATCTACAGGCTGAAGGGCATGACCAAGGAAGAGGCCGATGTGCTGGTGGACAGGATCA
Source organism: Dehalococcoidia bacterium (assembly GCA_009692985.1). Classification (GTDB taxonomy): domain Bacteria; phylum Chloroflexota; class Dehalococcoidia; order Lucifugimonadales; family SHYF01; genus SHYF01. Next base: position 8,272 of record SHYF01000058.1, on the reverse strand, counting down.
TGCAGAATCCAGATGTTGCGTTGAACACCATGCTCCGAGAGGAGCTGGGGCTTGACCCAACCCAGCTAGGTTCTCCCTGGAGTGCCTCCATCAGCTCATTCGTTTCCTTCGCTCTGGGAGCCGCGGTGCCAGTGATCCCATACGCTCTGCGGCTGGGGGACTGGGCTTTCCCGCTCAGCGGCGGCTTCAGCGCCATCGCCATTTTTGGCGTCGGCGCAACTCTAGCGATGCTAACGGGAAAGAGTTGGCTCAGGGGTGGACTGCGCATGTCGCTCATTGGTATGGCGTCTGCACTTGTCACATTCGGGGTGGGCCGGCTGATAGGAGTCGCCGTATAGTAAAGGTCAAAGCTGCGCCCAGCGCCGGGAGCAGGGCATCGGCCTGGTCGTCTCTGAGGACAGCCCTAGGACGCTGTAAGCCTCTGTTTGTACGCCTCGGGTAGCTGTGGCTTCTTGCTCAGCAGCACCAGCACAATCGATATGACGAAGAAGAGTCCGAAGGCGTTGAAGGCTGGAACGTAGGAGTGGAAGGCGTCGAAGACAACGGCGGTCAGGAATGGGCCAGAGGCCACTCCTACGCTCTGAAACGGAGCGATTGCGCCGCGGATGGAGCCAATGGAAAGCCGTCCAAAGTAGTTGGCGTAGATGATGGAGGACAGGGTGAGCATGCTGGGGATGCCGAACCCGAAGGTCATGGTAAACAGCATCACAGAGTTCTTGTCCGAGGCGGTCAGCAACACCCATAGCCCCAGAAGGCCCAGAAGCAGGTTGAAGACGATGCAGTAGCGCACTTCAACCCGCTCTGCGATGATACCCCAAGTGAACTGCCCCAGCGCCCCAAGCAGGGAGAAAATACCCAGGCCAACCACCGCCGTCTCGTAGGGAATGCCTTTGTCCGTGAAGTAGGCTACCTGGTGTACCAGGGTGGAAGCCAGGGCGAACTGCATTAGGCCAAAGGCAACGCTGAGATACCAGAAGGCCCGCGTCCTAATGGCAGCTCTAACAGGCCAACGCTCTTCCTGCACCACCTGGCTCCGCTTTCCCGCAGCCCCTTCCTGCGTCTTGGCCATCTTGTCTGGATCATCGCCGTCGGGCCGCAGCCCCATGTCCTCTGGCCGCCGCCTGAGAAGCAGGAGACAGGGCAGGATCAAGATGCCCCACGTCAGGAGTCCGAAGGTCAGCCACACAGAACGCCAGCCATAACGCGATGTGAGGTATCGGACCAGGAAGGCCTGGGTGGCTCCACCTATGTACGTGGCGGAGGTGGTGATGCCCACGGCGCGGCCCCGCATCCTAACAAACCAGTTGACCACGGCAACGTTAGAGGGTATACCTTGCAACGAGTTCCCAGTGGTCATCCGGCCAGCTATGTAAAGAGCGTAGAACTGCCAAAGGTACTGCATGGAGGCAAGGCCGACGAAAACACCTCCCAAGAGTATGGAGCCAGTGGTCATCAACAAGCGTGGCCCGTAGAGGTCTGCCAAATGACCGGTAATTGGCGCCAGAAAAGAGCTGGAAATGCTTCCGAAGGTGCCAGCCAGGGTCACCTGGGTCCTGGTCCATCCTGTGTCGTCCGTCATGGGCTTGAGGATGGCACCCAAAGGGATGTTCATAATGCCGTTGCCCAAGAGTTGGCTGAGGAAAACCACGCCCACAATGAACCATCCGTAGAAGACCTTGGGCTTTCGCACAGCTTGCGGCATAGACATGGCACTCTCCCGCCAGAGACGTTCCAATGCCGCAGTCTACCACAGCAGGGCAGGTTTTGTGAGTCGCTCTGGGAGGGTTCCGATTGCCTGCGCGCGGCGAACTGAACGGAACGACAAGCCTTGGCCAACGTCACCCGCTCATGTCCTTCAACAGGCTCAGGATGAGCGGGAAAACTCCACCCATCGCCCTTTAGCTAACCGAACGGTTTGCGTTACTGGCGCTGGGGCGGGCGTGGATAATGTTCGGGAGCAGAAAAAACACGAAGCCAGAAAAATGTTTGAAAATGCCTCAGAATCCCCAGCGTCCAGGGCACGCTGTGTTGGGCGGTCTAATTTTTTATTACGCCTTTTGTAGTTCGGCGCACGATAGTGCGCGTTCTCGTCACGCGGGAACGCCTCGTCCCGACCGACGATCCAGCCTATGGCGGGGGCCAGTGGCAAGAGCAGTCCTCAGCTCACAGCTTTCTTCACGAGCGCGCCGATCTTTGCCTCTTCTGCGGCGGTCAACTCCTTCAGCGCGAAGGAGGTTGGCCACATGGCGCCTTCGTCGAGGTTCACCGCGTCGCTGAAGCCGAATGTCGCGTACCTCGATTTGAACTTCTGCGCGCTTTGGAAGAAACAGACAACCTTGCCGTCCTTGGCATACGCGGGCATCCCGTACCAGGTTTTCGGCGAGAGGGCTGGCGCGCTGGCTTTGATGATAGCATGGAGCCGCTTGGCCATGGCGCGATCCGGTTCCGGCATCTCGGCGATCGCCGCCAGTGCGGCCCTTTCGTCATTCTCGCCGCGCGCCTCCGCCTTCCGTTCTTGGGCGTACGCCTTCGCCGCGGCTCGTTCCTCGTCTGTGAATCCCTTGGACTTCTTGTTGATCACGGTGGTGCTGTTGGCGGACTTCTGCGTGGCCTTCTTGGTGGTGCTCTTACCTTGGTTCATGAGAATCTCCTTCCATTTGTTTGAATTAGTGCGCCGCAAGACACCCTAGCAGAAATTATCGAAGCAGGCCGCCAAGACCACGCAGTCCTTTTCCCGAAGCCATTTGCTGCATCAGCTTCTGCGTCTGCTTGAACTGGTTCAGCAGCTGGTTCACTTCCTGGGGCGTGGTGCCGCTGCCCCGGCATATTCTTCGCCGCCGGCTTCCGTTGAGCATATCCGGGTGCCGGCGCTCCTGGGGCGTCATGGACAGGATGATGGCCTCAACCTTCTTGATCCGGCGCTCGTCCATGGCGTCGGCGGGCAGCTTGCGAGCCACCGAGGAGAGGCCAGGGATCATCTCCAGGACCTGGCTCAACGGCCCCATACGACGGAGCTGCTGTAGCTGTTTGAGGAAGTCCTCCATGTCGAATGTGGCGCGGCGCATCTTCCGCTCCAGCTCCTTGGCCTGCTTCTCGTCCATCTCCTGCTGCGCACGCTCGACAAGGGTGGCAACGTCGCCCATGCCCAGGATGCGGGACGCCATGCGGTCCGGATGGAACGGCTCCAGGGCTTCGGGGCGCTCACCGGTGCCGACGAACTTCACTGGGACTCCGGTGACGTGGGCGATGGACAGGGCAGCGCCACCGCGAGCGTCGCCGTCCAGCTTTGACAGGATGAGTCCAGTAAGGCCGATACGCTGGTGGAACTCCTGGGCCGCGCGGACGGCGTCCTGGCCGGTCATGGCGTCCACCACCAGCAGGGACTCGGATGGAGACGTTGCGGCCTTGACCTGCTCCAACTCCTGCATGAGGTCGTCGTCAATGTGCAGCCGCCCGCCGGTATCCACGATGGCCCAAGTGGAGCCCAGGGTCCTGGCGCGCTCCAGGCCGTGGGTGGCTACCTGGACGGCGGTGGAGTCGGTGCCCTCCTGGTAGACGGGGATGTCCAATTGCTTTCCCAAGGTGGCAAGCTGCTCGATGGCGGCTGGACGGCGGAGGTCGGCGGCCACCAGCAGGGGACGGAGGCCCTGGCGGCGCAGGTAGAGGGCCAGCTTTGCAGCGGTGGTGGTCTTGCCGGAGCCTTGAAGGCCCATGAGCAGGATCACTGATGGCGCTTGGGGCGATGGTGTCAGGCCCTGGTGTCCCTGGCCCAAGATTGCCGTAAGCTCCTCGTAGATGACCTTTACGACCTGCTGGCCGGGGCTGAGGCTCTGTAGCACCTGGGCGTCCAGGGCGCGACCTCGGACGCGGTCCACCAGCTCGCGGGCAACGCGGAGGTTGACGTCGGCCTCCAGGAGGGCTAGGCGCACCTCTCGCAGTGCCTCGTCCACGTCCTTGTCGGTGAGGCGGCCTCGATTGGTGAGGCGGCTGAATACGCCGGTTAGCTTATCGGTAAGGCTGTCGAACATGGGTGTATTGTAGCAGGCGGGGCGGGCAAACAGGCATGGGACATAGGGGCATAGAAGCTGGGCAATTGATGGAATTCCTATTACAGCTTTGAGATTTGATGGATTTGTTTGCGTTTTTCCTGGTGGGCAGCTTTAGACTGTAGCTACGGGATGGCACATGCCGACAGATAGAGAGGTTTGATGGTTCTTGAATGGGACGCATGGCGCTGAACTCACGGGACGTTCCACTGGAAGGATAGCAAAGGGTGGTAAGACAGGGCTAGAGGGGGATGGCAAAAGCCAGCTTACGGTCCAGGCGGCTACCGCAGGAGATACAGCATTGGTGGAGAAAACGGGGATGAGCTTCGACCTCAACTACGAATTCCCTCTGCTGATTGAGGTGTTGCCGTTGGACGGCGAGCGTAGCCTCTTTAAAGAGTACAACCAGTTGGGCCGACCAGCCAACCCAACGCGCGCCAAATGGATTGACCAAGCCAACCTGCACAACAAGCTGACTTCGCGAGTAATCGAAGGTTCGGGGCTTCGTAACCACGTAGAAGTGGTGAGCAACACTATCTCCACCAACTCACCTATGGTCGTGACCTTCAATACTTTGACCAAAGGTATTTCCGAGGCTTTCCAAAACCTGGACGAAACCAATTTTGAACCTTACCGGAAGTTCCTGTGCGAGTTCGTAGATTATCTTGCCACGGTCCGCCCCGAAACAGGATATCTTCCGTTGTCGCAACGCAAAGCCGTAAGGAAAGACTCTATCGGGGACAGCGGGTTGGTTTTCGGTGCCTATTTTCGCCTTGCCGGAAATCTCTTCGTTGCCAAGGATTGGCAATCCCGCCTGGATACACTAGGCAACAAATACTCGGGCACCGACCCAGCTGATGGGGGAATCTGGAAGGGCAACCTAATGAGTCGTTCAAACCCGCTTTGGCGTGACAGTGTGCTCATATTGAACGCCAAATCAGGGACGAGGCAGATTGCCAATCGAGCCGATACGCGGGCTTTCGTCTACGAGACGCTCAAAAATATCGTTGCGTTTGACAAGGCCGAAACTCTAATTGGTCACAATTTGACTGTAGGCCCCGTCTAGGACATCTCACCGTGTCCTAGACGGGGCCTACAGCTTCGCCACCTCTTCCATGAGGGCGGTGAGCATATCGGCCTCGGGGACGACGCGCACCTTCTGGCCTTTGCGGAATATGACGGCGCGGCCCGCTCCGGCGGCTATGCCAACGTCGGCGTCCTTGGCCTCGCCGGGGCCGTTGACCTCGCAACCCATCACAGCCACCTTCACGTGCTTGTCCATCTTCTTGAGCAGGGCATCCACTGTGTTGGCCAGCTTGATGACATCCACGTCTGCGCGGCCACAGGAGGGGCAGGCCACCAGGGTGACTCCCTTCTGGCGCAGGTTCAGCGACTTCAGTATCTCGAAGCCGGCGGCCACCTCCTCACGGGGGTCGTCGCTGAGGGAGACGCGGATGGTGTCGCCAATGCCTTCGTACAACAGCACGCCCAGCCCTATTGCACTGCGGATGCTGCCGGACTTGTTCGTTCCAGCCTCGGTGATGCCCAGATGTAAGGGATAGGGAACCAGCTCCGCCAGGCGGCGGTACGCCTCCACCGTAGTGTAAACGTCGAATGCCTTTATGGAAATCTTGATGAGGTCGAAATCCAGGGCTTCCAGAATGCCAATCTCCCACAGCGCCGTATCCACCATGTGGTCTACGATGGAGTATTGGCCCTCTACGGCCTGCCCGCCCTTGGGGAGAAGGTTGACGCCATCGGAGAGGCGGTGGAGCGCGCGGGTCCTGCCGATGCTGCCCACGGGCGGCAAGCTGCCGAAGTTGACGCCTATGCGGATGGGAATCTGCCGCTCTTTAGCAGCGTGCACCACCTGCTTGACGCGCTCGGGGTCGCGGATGTTGCCCGGGTTCAGGCGCAGGCAGTCCACGCCAGACTGGATGGCCTCCAGTGCAAGCTGGTAGTGGAAGTGGATGTCGGCCACCAGGGGAATCTTGATCTGCCGCTTGATCTCCCGTAGCGCGCGGGCCGCTTCCATGTCCGGGACGGCGCTGCGGATTATCTCGCAGCCGGCCTCTTCCAGGCCCTTTATCTGGGCCACGGTGGCCTTAACGTCGCGGGTGTCCGTCTTGGTCATAGACTGGACGGTTATGGGTGCATCGCCTCCGACCTTGACGTTTCCTACGTATACTGGCTTGGTGGGTCTACGGCGCATGGTGCGCTCCTTGTTGGGGAACTCTAGTGTCCTGTCTTGCTAGTCCATCGAAAAAGTCGGCGTGATGAGCAGGTTCTCGCTCTGCCACTCACAGATACCTCATCCCCCTTTGTCTCCCTTCTTCCTTCGGCTTCGCTCAGGACAAGCTCTGCAGGAGAAGGGGGAAGAGAAAAAGAGACCAGGGGACACCCCTGCTACCCCGGTAGTCCCGACAAGTCGGGACTGCACGCCCAAGAGCTACATTTTGAGATGAGGTTAAGTATACCAGAGCCCTATCCCCCCAGCAGGCTTTCGCCACGGACGATGCGGCTGACATCCGCGAAGGTTATGAACAAGGCCAGGGTAATGAGCAAAACAAACCCAAGCATGTGTACCAGGCCCTCTTTCTGGGGGGAGATTCGCTTGCCGCGCCGCACCCACTCGATGGCCACAAACAGGATGCGTCCGCCGTCCAGGGCCGGGATAGGCAGGATGTTAAAGATACCCAGGCTCAGGCTGATAATTGCCGTCAGGCTCAAGATCGCTATGAACCGTTCGCCCACAGAGATGTCCTGTGCCTGGGCTACCTCTCCAACCACCTGGGCCATCCCCAACGGTCCTGTGACCTGAGGGGCACTGCCACCCGTCGCCCATTTGCTGAACTCGTTTTTCGTCAGCACAAGCACATCCACCATGCGTTGTAGGCCTGTAATGGGAGCTCTCCAGAAAGGCTCCGCCCGGCTTTCGATTCTGTAGTCCGAGGTGCTGATCACGACGCCAGTGGCGCCCTGGCCCTGGGGAGGATTGAACCGCGGGACCAGGTTCACTGTCAAAGACTGGCTGCCACGATGAATAAGCCAGGATGTTTGAGCGCCTAGCTTGAGGTTCACCCGGTATCTCAGGTCGCTGTAGTTATCTATGGTATGTCCGTCTACGGCTGCTATGATGTCGCCCGGCAGTATACCCGCCTCCTGGGCAGGCGAACCCTGGGTCACTTCCAGGACCTTCACATCTCCGACGGCCACGTCCTGGGGGATCATGGCCAGCACGGTGAGCAGCAGGAACGCCAGCGCCACATTCATGAAAGGCCCGGCAGCCATTACCAGAAAGCGGATTCCCTGGCTTTTGCCTGCCAGGCTGCGTGGTTCCGATGGGTCTTCCTCCCCAGCCAGTTTGACAAAGCCGCCCAGGGGAACAGCGTTCAGCGTGTACAAAGTTTCGCCATATCGGACGCCCCAGAGCCGGGGCGGAAATCCCAGGCCGAACTCCAGGACCTTTACGCCGACAGCCTTGGCCACGGCAAAGTGCCCGGCCTCGTGAATAAGTACCACGATGACCAGGATGACGATGAATAGAAGAGCGGATAGAGCGATGGCTAGCATATCTAAACCTTGGCCATCTCCAGGGTACGGCGTCGCGCCCAGGCGTCGGCATCCATGATGTCTTCAAGCGAGGTTGCGCTTCCTGGGCGGTGTTCGTCCACCACCTTTTGCACCAGGCGTGGTATCTCCGTGAATCCCAGCTTGCGCCCCAAGAAGAGGTCCACAGCCACTTCGTCAGCGGCGCAGAGGGCGGCCGGGTATGTCCCGCCTGCCCGTGCAGCATCCAGGGCTAGGTCGAAGCAGGGGTATCTTTCTCTGTTCAAAGGCTCAAAACTCAGCTGGCCTATTTTGGTGATGTCGAAACCACCGGCCCACTGGCTTGGCATTCTCTTCGGGTAGAAGAGGGCGTATTGAATGGGCAAGCGCATGTCGGGAGCAGCCAATTGCGCCTTCAGTGTCCCGTCCTGGAACTCAACCAGAGAGTGGACGATGCTCTGGGGATGAAGCGCAACCTGTATCCTGTCCCAGTGCGTCTGAAACAGCCAGTGCGCCTCGATGACTTCATAGCCCTTGTTCATCAGCGTTGCCGAGTCCACAGTGATCTTCTTACCCATGCGCCACGTAGGATGGTTTAACGCTTCCTCTGGGGTGACATTGCCCAGCTCCGAAACGGGGCGCTTGCGGAAGGGGCCGCCGGAGGCAGTAATGATCAG
>SHYF01000057.1 GCA_009692985.1 Dehalococcoidia bacterium | reverse complement strand
CCACGTGCGTGGGGACAATCCATTGACCCAGTTATGATAGACATATCGCTCCGGTTCACCCCCACGTGCGTGGGGACAATTTCGCCCATAACTGGAATTATGATGCTGGAATCGGTTCACCCCCACGTGCGTGGGGACAATACTGACTTTTTGGCCCTTCCACCACCCATTCTAGCTTTGTTTGGGTGGGACGGTCACCAGGCTCAAGCCATCGAAGTCTCGCACCAGCCGGGTGGTGTCGCCGCGGAACTGCAAGGCAAACCCCTGCTCATTGTCCGTAGTGTGGACCAGGATGCCACCGCCGCTTCCTACTCGCTGGCCCACCAACTCCCACAGCTTGTCCCGAACTAAGGCGGAGACCGTACCGACGAAGACACCGGCCTTTGGCTCCAGAAGCCAACGGGTGAGTTCTCCCCGCAAGCTGGGGGACACACGTTCAAGAATCATCACGACCATCGGCAGCACCCATTTCCTGAAGTTCGACTTCCTCTCCGTAGTTGATACCACCCGCGACAACCCCTTCAGTCGGGGACCATAAACCCCCAGGAAGAGCCGCATCATTATTCCAGGGGCTGTCTTCCTCCCCTTCAGGGGTGATACTGAGGAGCCGCTGTATATCCGGAACCATACGTGCCAGCAACCGCTCCTGGTAAAAGAGGTCACGACAAGCGCGGCGCACCCACCGCTCCAGCTCCTGGGGAGCTTCGGCAGCAGCTCGGAAGGCCAGGGGGATGGAGACGTCGGCCTTGTAGAGGTCGGCCACGTCGTAGACGAAGGACAGCAGTTTGCCGGTGTGCACGAAGCCCAGCGCCGGGGAATAGCCGGCGGATACTATGGCGGCGTGGCAAATGCCGTAGAGACAACTATTGGCAGCGGACAAGGCTCGATTGACGGGATCAGCACTGGCCCACTGCTGGCGTTGGTAAGAGCGGCCAGTCCATGTCACGCCAGTCTCACGGCTGGCGCGCGCGTAAGCCTCTCGCACGCGAATGCCTTCCTTGCCGCGGATCTGCTGGAGTGTGAGGCCATCGGGTAGCGGGTCTTTGAAGCGGATTCGGTACATCCGCATTACGACTTCTAAACGGGTGGTGGGGTTGGCCCAGAGGCGAGCCTGGTGGAGAAGGTTACGGGCCGAGCGGGTCTCGCCCATCCCCTGGGCGTAGAACCGAACGCCGTTTTCGCCAGCCCAGAGGACGAGGCAGCCGCTGTCGGCCAGAGTGTGGATGGCCGCGTGGGTGATGGTGGTGCCAGGGCCAAGTATAAGAGCGGTCAGGGAGGCACAGGGAACGGGAGTCTTGCCCTGCGCGTCGCGCAGGGCAATGGCCTTATCGTCCTGGTCCACCCTGCAGTGCTCGGCGTACAGGTAGGTCAGACTATCCCTGACTTTGGGGAGCAGGTGCAGGTCTCTGAGGGGGTTCTGATTCATGCACGAACCTCCTAGGCAATCGGTCCGACGGAGAGCAGGCCGCAGCCGTAGGCTTTGGCCGGGCCGATGCCACTTTCTAGCGCCTCCTGAAAAAGGGCGAGGTCTGTAACACGAAGGATGCCGTTGTAGAGAACGGAAGCGACGGTCAGACGACGTGCCTCACCCTGGCCTCGGTGTCGACCGGTTTGCAGCGGCTCGTCGGCCAGGCGCACGCCCAGGACAACGAAGCCGTGATGCTCGCCTTTGCGGTGCAGCCAGGCGCGCTGGGCCTCTTCGTCACGCAGATCGGCGCGAGTGCCGTTGCGCTTGCGGCCATCTTCGCCGGTCTTAGTGGCGACCTTTTTGGTGGGATTGGCCCTGAGTCGAAAGCGGAGGCTCATGCCTGATTTGAGGGCGGCAAGCAGCGGCTCTAGCTCCTTGAAAGCGGGGTTCTGCTGGTCGGCCCCGATATATTGGGACAGATAGCCAGAGGGCAACGCACTCCACTGGGGTGCTGTGCCGGATTGGACCAGGATGGCGGGGCTGCCCGCGTTAAGGTCTGTCTCCAAGCGGTATAGGACACCGAGCTCTGCCCTGGCGGAAGCAGCGTCTTGCACCAGGGGAAAGGCTGCCATGAGGGTACGGTGCATGGCCTGGAGATCGCTAAGGTCGCGCTGGACATCGCGGTGGCGGGGGTTGAGGAGCAAGCGAGAGAGGTACATCTTACGCCTCCTTGTGGGAATTTGGTGTGCAATAGTCGGTGAGGACGCGGCGGGTGCGGAAGGCGCGGGTCTGGAAGGCGGCGCCTTCGGGCTGGTCCATGCGCACCTCCACCAGGGCGTTAGCGGTCGGGGTATCGTTGAATGTTATCTCTAACGCCAGGCGCAAAGGGTCTGGCTTGGTGGTAGCGGGCTGGTGCTTCAGCGGGCAAAGGGGTGAGACGGGCCATCGGAAACCTTCCAGGGCTTGCTTCAGGGGAATGCCGATCTGGAGGCCATCGGCAAGATGAACAGGGACACTAGGGACGAAGGCTTTGCGTCCCAGGGAGAGCTGCCATACGGGGGCAACCAGGGCAGCTTGGATGCGGTTCACGAGGGCTTCATCCTCGCCCTCCAGCCCGACAAGGAACTGGGCGTCGGCCAGGTAGTAGCGATCTGAGACGACGGCGTCTTTGCCGTGGGAGCCGTCGGCCCTTGCGATGCCGAGGCCTCCACCCCCGGCGGTGTGGTAGTCACGCCGCATGACGCCTTCCTGGTCTATGCGCACGCCCATACGCAGGCCGGCAAGGTTGCAGCCTGGGGCGTCTACAGGCGTCGTTCGGGCTATCGCCATGGCGGCGCACAGCAGGCCAATGACGCCGCTCTTGGATGGCTCCAAGCCGGTATCCCGCTCGGTAAAGCGGCTGCGAGTGCCCCAGGATTGCATGGGGCCCGCTAGGAAAAGGAGCAGGGTGCTTAACATGGCGGCTCCTTATGATGTAATGGCCTGGAGCTTGACAGCCCCTAAAGTTAACTGAATCAGTTCATCCAGGCTGTCCACGTAGGCGTTTTTCAAATCAGAAAGATTGTCTGGCCCCGTTAAGGTGGTGACGCACCGGCGGGTGATGCCCTTTTCACCGTACATCTTGGCCATCCTGCCCCAGTAGCTGTCCAGGCGGGCGATAGATGCTTCCATCAGGTCTTGCTGGCCGGTGGGGTACACGGGCTTGAGGAAGGCATTGGCCAGATTCCATAGGCCAGCGTCTCGCACGACGGCAAAAACAAAGGAGGGCGCGTTTTGGGCGGCCATGCTGTTCTGTTTGCCGGTGGGGATGGCGGTGACGGCGGCGCGCAGAAAGGCGTCCAGGGTGCGGCGTGACAGGTCTTCATCACCACCGAGGTTTTTGAGGAGAGTCTGCAAGTCCACGTTGGCATAGCGGTAGAAGCAGGCGGAGTTGAACTCCACGGTGCCCAGCATGCCAGCGCCGGTCTCTTCCTTGGGAGAGAGGTCATCCACGGCGGTGTAGAAATCAAACTCCATACTGACCTTGTTGGTGGAGATGGCGTGGGCCACCTGGGAAGCAGCATCCCGATTCCTGTCCGGCAGATCTGCCAGCATGCGGCCAAAGAGCGCGACATCGGCGGCCTTTTTGCCATCGAGGACAGGTTTTAGAGCGGCCTGCACTTCTGAAGGTATTGCCTCTTTACCAGCTTGCTTGGCTCGCCTCCCACGGGTTGGCGTGGCGGCTTCCGCGGGGGCGGCCACACCGGTAAGGGCATCCCAATGCTGCAAGCATACTTGGGTCAAGTTGGTGATCTCCGTTTCGCCGAGGAAGAGCAGGTATTCGGTCTTCATGTCGTCGGAAACTTTGAGACCAATGCCCGCCAGCGCTTTGCTTACGACGGCAGAAGCTTGCTCTTCGGATTTGCCCTGGGCAGCCAGCCGCCTGGCAACTTCCTCGACCAGCAAGCGAGTGCGCTTGGCGAGATTATTCTGTGGTAGCAAGCGGTCCTTTTCAAAGGTGTCACGTATGGCCCGTTTGAATGCCTGGCTGGAGATGCGGGCACGGCGGTAGCCGCCAAACTCGCAGTCCTTGGGCGCGCCGGTGTCGTCCCGGTTCAGGTTGGAGGGGGCAAAATTCTGGAGGATGTGCAATTCTATAAACATGGTGTGCTCCTTTTTGTGGTTGTATTGCTATTGGCTGGCGTCGCCAGCATCTTCCAACTCAGTCTCAATCGCAAGCTCTGCATCGCCGTTTGGGGAAGCCTCGGTAGTGGGGATGCGGCCCCAGAAAGCCCTGGCCCACTGACGCTGGACGCGGCGGCTGTAGCTGTCCCACCACAACAGGTCGCCGAGGAGAACGGCCCAGTCTATGGCGACGTCCTTGGCTTTGAGCAGGCTGATGGCGTGGCGCAGATGGGTGTGCATGTCCTCGCTGTTGCTGTTCAGCAGGGCAACAAAGCGGCGCTCCACAGAACTGGCCTGTTTCCCATCCTCCTGCCGTCCTTGGTTGGATGTTTGCTCAAGTTGGGCAAATGAGGCCCCAAGGTTGCGCTGGTAGCCAGGGCCTTGCCCTGGTGGCCAAGTGGACTCTGGATAGAGCGCGAAGAGAGATGCTACCAGGTAATAGACCTCCTCCCGCCAAGTGATGTAGGGGGTTGCCTCGGAGGAGGAGAGCCACCGGACGATGTAGCGGTGCATCTCGGAGGCTTGCCCTGGGGGCTTGCCGAGGCCACGGCGCAGGGCTGCCAAGGCGCCGCGGTCCTGCTCCTTGTTGAGGCGATCCAAAAAGGCGGCGAAGGCCTGTTCCCTAGTTGGCGTTTGCTGTTGAGTCACTGTCTCCTCCTGCTGCTTTTGGTGTTTCTGTGGTGGCTTTCAGGATGCGGCGCAGGCGGGTCCCAAAGGTGCGCTCCGCCAGGGCTAGGGCTTTGAGGCTGCGAGCGGAAGTGTCCAGTCCGCTGGTGGCCGTAGCGAAGGCGTTTCGGGCGGCCTTCTCTACCTGGCCGGCCCACTCCTGCTGCGCTGGCAGGGGCTTGGCGTCTTCCGCGTCCGGGTCGTAGTGGGGCCATTGGTCGGCCAAGTCTACCATGAAGCGTTTGAAGGGGGCTTCCAGGGCTGGCCAGTAAGCGGCCTCTGGGTTGAGTCTGACTACGAGCTTCCGGACGGTGTCTTGGTCTGGGTTTCCCGTTGCTGGGGCAAGCAGGGCGGTAGCCAGCCGTTGGAACGGGCGTGGGTGAGATACCTTCTTGCCATTGATGATCTCGCTGTCAAACCCCGGCCGGAACAGCTTGCCGACGTCTTCTGTTAAGGCCAGACCATTGCTTAGCTTACCCACCAGGTCTTTGTCCATCAGGTAGGCCAAGGGCAGGGGCAATCGCTCGTGCCGCCAAAGGTTCACTTTTGCTCTATCGCTAGCCAAGCCGCAAAAGTCCAGGCGGAGCGTGAGGGCGGGGTCGAGAAGGCGTTCACCCATGAGGTCAGAGAGCCAGTCAAGGATTCGTGGCCTGATAGCGACCTCAGGGGAGACTTGCAGAATCGCAGTGCTGTCCCGCCAGAGGGCACGAGTTTCCCTGAATGAAATTGGCGACGCCGGCGGTTGACCTACGGAGGGTTTCTTGTTCAGCCTGTAGGCAATAAAAAGCTCATTCTGGTGGGCGGTTTGGGCATAGGCATCAGTAAACTGCTGGCCTTGCATGATGACCACCCGCCGTATCAGGGTTTCTCCCTCAGGCGATTCCAGGGGATGCAGGCGAACCCTCCTGCTCTGCCAGGTCAAGAGGTCCAGGTAGCCCTTTGGTGTGCTGTCTTGTGGCAATGTTCCAGTATCTTTCTCCCACGCGGGCATGTCATCCACCTGGGTAGTGAAAGGCGCGTCAGCAGCATAGTGATGCAGGTTTAGGAGAATGGTCTGAAAAAGGTTGGCCCCCTTCACGAGGGCTACAGCGCCTTTTGTGAGTGGAGCGTGGTTAGCGGACGGAGCTTGCCCCTTCTCGCGGGCGATCAGGCCGCCAACGGCGAAAGGCTGGAAGGCGACCAAGTACCTGGCAGCTTGGGCAGAAGTAAGGCCTGGAGGCGAACTCTCCAGGGTATGGTCAAATAACGTGGTGTTGTGGCCGGAGGCTAGCTCATGGACCAGTTTTGAGATGGAGGTTTCATAGGCGTAGTCCAAGCCTGCCGTTTGATAGAACGGGTGAATGGAATCAAACAAGTCAAAGCGATGCCGGTGCTTTTCCAGGTACGCGTCCAGGGACCTAATATCCAGCTCCCCAGCAGTCCAGAGGTCATGCCAATGGTCCATTGTGGCCGGTCCGTTCGCGACTCTATGAACAACAGCCAACAAGAACCTATGTATGGCGGCGACCACCAGCGGTGAAGTGTCTGCGATTTCAACGATTTCAGCGGAGCGGGCGAGGGTTTCGCGCAAGCTAAGGGGCTTAACGTTGGTCTCTGTGGAGGTGACGCAGGGTATCCAGGGCTGATTTATCAGGTTGAAGCTAAAGATAGCCAATGACTTGCTCCTCTTGTAAACGAGCGTTTAGCTGACGATGACGCCAAGCTCCTTGTCAACGTTGATGACGTGGGAACCCACCGTTTGGCCGGTGATGCACAGGCGGTGGTTGCGCAGAAGAGCCAACCGCCTCCATGTAGGGGGCACTGGCTGCTTTCGCAACTGATAGACCACTCGCCTATCGGAAATAGTCACAGAGCGCATCAGCAAACGTTTTGCAATCTCCAAATTATATGTTGTCCCCATGTCAAATGTCTGGCTTCTCTCCAGGTCAAGGCAGGGGCTATCCGATGTGCCGTCCAGAAAGACAACCTGGACGTTAGGGCCGGTCAGGCGGGTCAAGGCTTGATAGGCTTGGTGAAACTCAGGCGCGTCTTCCTCTTGAGGGAACTCAGTAAGTCTCCATAGCGCATTTGTGGTGAGAGGCCCCTTGACCCATCTGTTTTCAGCTTCAGTTCGCTCGTCTATCGTTTTCGCCTCCATCTCCTTTACCGTCGTTCTCCACATCTCCTGTATAGCAAGGGTCTGGTCTTCGGCCTTCATGCCTTCGCCATACACCGCCTCTATGAGCGCTTCCACATCCCTTGGCACTTCTATAGCTGCGCGGCCCTGGAGGGCCAGCCAGGAGCGCAACAGAACGTAGGGGTCGTAGACGGCGGCGTCACCTCGATCAAACTGGGGCACGCCATCCTGTACTGGAGGCTGGGAGACAAGCAAGCGCGGCGACTCTAACCCCGGCGGCCTTTGTGGCCGCTCATGCCGGTGCAGGCGTCCCGCCCGCTGGAGCAGGAAGTCCACCGGGGCCATGTCGCTAACCATCAAATCAAAGTCCAGGTCCAGGCTCTGCTCTATCACCTGGGTGGCGACCAGGATGGCCCGCGTGGGCCGCTGGACGGGATATGTTTCGTTGCCCTGCCCATTGACCTTTGCCGTCGGCTTGCCGAAGCGCCTCAGGGTGCGCTTTTCGCGATCTTCTCTGTCCTGAAAGAGGAACTGGGAGTGGAGCAGGTCTAGCTCTGGCGCGCCATCGCTGGCGGTCTCTGGGAAGTAGGTCTTCAACTCCTGGAAAACCGCTTGCGCCCGGCGGACGGTGTTGCAGATGACGGCGGCGCACCCGCCCTTATCCAGTGCTTGGGATAATCGCTTGCCGAGGACAAAGGTGTCGCCGGTTTTGGCGGGCAAGCTGCCGTCGATCCACTCCACCCGCAAATGCTTGGAAGAGCGGGCAGAGGTCTCCACATGCCTTCCCTGGGCTTGATTCAGATCCAGCCACGTGATCCGGGGGTAAAGAGTTGCCTCTGGCGGGAATGAGACGGGATTTCCTAAGCCTTTGGCGTAGGCCGTTAACAGTCTGTCCCGGCGCTCTCTTGGGAGGGTGGCCGAGAGCATGACGACGGGCGATCCGAGGGCGGCCAGCCACTCCAGCAGACGCTCCAGCAACGTAGTCATGTAGGTGTCGTAGGCGTGCACCTCGTCTATAATCACCGTCTTGCTGGAGAGGCCGAAGAGCCTGACGAAGACGTGCTTGGTCTGCAATACCGACAGGAGGGCCTGGTCAATGGTGCCGACGCCAAAGGGGGACAAGAGGCCCCGCTTGCGATAGGTGAACCATTCGGCGGCCACGACGTTGTCCTCGTCATGGCTGTGGCCCTCGCTGTAGCTGGGGTTGACTAGGTGGCGATGCCCTTCCTTTAGCGATTCAAACTCCTGGGAGAGAGCGGCATGTCCGTGGAGCAGTTGCAAGTTGATGGCGTCGTTCTTGGGATAAGTCGTAGTCA
Organism: Dehalococcoidia bacterium; assembly: GCA_009692985.1. Lineage (GTDB taxonomy): Bacteria > Chloroflexota > Dehalococcoidia > Lucifugimonadales > SHYF01 > SHYF01. The sequence goes on along the minus strand of SHYF01000057.1, from coordinate 1,127 downwards.
GATATTCACGCACTCTGGAGAACATTTGGTTGCTGGTTGCCTGGGTTGGCAGAGCGAAGTAGCAGCCTTGGATGCCATCGACTTGCTCCCAATGACGGGCCAAATACATCGCAGCCTCGGTCTTGCCCTCGCCCATAGGCGCTTCAACGATGACCAGGCTTGGTCCGAGCAGCCTTTCGGCAACCTGGATGGTTTGGGCTTGCAGGTCGTTTGGTTCCTTCAAGGTAGGGAAAAGAGTCCTGAAATCCAGTGGCGTGTCCAAAGGCTTCGACACCGCCCAATTCAGGTCTTCCACCGATTTCTTTGCGCGCCTGACAGATTGGTCAAAGTATTCGGCAAGGCTACTAGAATCGATTTGCGGGCAATAGGGGAAACGCTCCTTGTCAGAGGCGATCCAGTCAGCGACGGAGACCAGTCCTGCCAGGGTCATGGCATCGGAGATGTCAAGCTGGGTGGGCTTAGCGTCTGGAGGAAGCTGTAGCAGGTCTGCCAAGCTCTGGGCCAGTTGCGTTCTTGCGGTGCGCCAGGTTTCGGGGCCCTTTGCCTCGCGGCTGACTTCCAGCACAGAACGGCTGCTGGGGAAAGTCCCATGATGTCCGCCCAGCAGGGTGGCTAGGCGTGTGGCAAGCTGTGTATTTGCAATAAAGGGCTCCAGCACTTCCGGGAGGATTGCTGCGCCAATGGCTCCATGAGGGACGTGGGGAACAGGCGTTGCCCAACGAAGACCTGCACTCCTTAGCCGTTCCGCCCAGAACTGCCGAGTGGCGTCGTCTTGAAGCTGGAAGGCTGGCGATGCTTTGCCGATGTCATGGAGACCGGTGATGAAGGCGATCCATCGCCTGGCGGCGTCCTCCCGGCCAGATAGCCCTAAAGCCGATGTAAGCCGGGCTTTCATGGTGGGAGGCAAGGCCGTGTCCCAGAGGACAAATGCCACAGACGCAGCGTCTATCAGGTGACAGATCAGGGGGTGATAGTCAGGGGGGCTGCTGGGCTGCCTGTCTAACTTCGCCCACAGCAGAAGATGAGAACCATTAGCAGATGAGCCGGCCATAAAACGTCTCCACAGCCTGGGTCACAACCCCGATTTATAGTAAAGTCAACTGTCTATCTATATATCAGTTGATTAT
>SHYF01000056.1 GCA_009692985.1 Dehalococcoidia bacterium | reverse complement strand
CCTGGCGGACGTGACGCGGCTTCGGCTACCACGCCTCAACCTATGGTGGGGTAAGCTGTTTGGCCCGCTGCTGCGCCATGGCGAGGAGCGGCGCGTCACCGGCGCAAGCTACATCCTGCTGGGCACCCTGGGGGCATTTGTACTCTTCCACCAGGACGTGGCGGTCATGGCGGTGCTGTTCACGGCACTGGGAGACCCCGTAGCCGCAATGGTAGGCATACGGTTCCCAGGCCGGCCACTCTTCGGCAAGTCGCTGTGGGGCACCGCGGCCATGATTGCGGTGGGACTGGGAGTTGCCAGTGCAATGCACGTGGCCGGCGTCATTGACTTTCGCTGGGCGATAGCTGTGGGTGCCCTGGTAGCTGGCATCGCCGAGCTGCTGTCTCTGCCCCTGGACGACAATCTTAGGGTGCCTCTGCTGGCGGGAGCTACCATGACGCTCTTGGGGGTCTAGTGTCCCGCATCCGAAGTTCGTTGAAACAGCCTCCCATTGGGGGTGCAGGGGGCTACGCCCCCTGCCGGGGTAGCAGGGGTGTCCCCTGGGCTCTGTTTCACTTCCCCCTTCTCCTGCAGGAGAAGGGGGACAAAGGGGGATGAGGTATCTTGCAGAAGGCAGGCAGTAAAGTTGACCCTCATGCCGCAGGGGGGTACACTGGGGAAGCTCCAGGGTTCAGGTTTCTCTCCTGCATCGTCCTGAGCTCCAGGGCATCTAATGCATAGCAAGGCTAACTCTGGGGAGGTAATTTAGTGGCACATCCGATAGCAGTAACCGACGTTGACTTTGATGAGCAGGTGCTAAAGTCCACCATTCCCGTGCTGGTGGACTTCTGGGCGGACTGGTGCGCCCCCTGCAAGATGATCGCTCCTATGGTGGATGACCTGGCCAATGAGTACGACGGCAAGGTCACCTTCTTCAAGCTGGACGTGGACGCCAGCCCCGAAACGTCCATGAAGTTTGGCATACGTAGCATTCCTACGCTGCTGCTGTTCAAGAACGGCAAGCCCGTGGACCAGGTGGTGGGCGCAGTGCCCAAGGCGGTGCTGAAGAAGCGGCTGGAAAACGCCCTGGCGTAACAGGCTGCTGAAAAAAGAGAGTCCAGAGGGGCGAAGCCCCGTTGGTGGGGGTCTGGGGGTATCCCTCAGATATAATTCCTGCCCCCTTCCTGGCCAGGAAAGGGGCAGGGGGATGGTCGAAAGGCCTGGCTAACTTGACCTTGACTACAGAGCCCCGACAAGTCGGGACTCTGTACACTTGCGAATACCTCTCGGGAGCGGATGGGGCCCGGTGGCTCTCGCGGACTTCAAATCCGTTGCCCTGCCGCCAGCGCGGTGGGGGGTGGGTTCGACTCCCTCGCGCTCCCGCCATGTTTGCAACTCAACATCAACGGAGCTTGACTTGTGCTAGCTCCCATGCGATGTTGTGGGCAGACACCCCACAAAGAATCCCCCGCCTCTTGATTGCCGAAAGGAGCGCCGGCATGGCACACGTAAGGGCGTTGGAAGGTATTTGTCTACTGGTTGTGACATTCATTCTTGCCACTGGCTGCGGCCCTTCTGAAGAGGAGCGAACCAAGGAGACCAATAGACTTATCGCCGCCGCATTGACCGCCATCCCAAGCCCGACGCCAATACAGTTCCCGACTCCTTTGCCGACCTCCACGCCCATGCCAACGGCCACACCTCAGAAGGTCATTGACCTAAGTAAGGTCTACAATCAGTCCTGGCCAGCAGTTTTTTACATTGATGCTAATGACAGATACGGTTCCGGATGGCTGCTGGAGCCAGGCTTCATACTTACGGCCTTCCATGTGATACGGACGAATTACACCCCTACCATTAGGACTAGTGGGAGCCAGCCATTTACAGGAAAGGTGGTAGCCTTTGACAGGGAACGAGATATCGCCCTTATTTCCTTTGACAGTAAGGTAGCGGGACTGCCCAGCTACGCAGTCCCGCTGCCGCTTGGCAACATTGGCTTGGCGGACATAGCCAGTCCCTTGCTGGCCTTAGGATATTCAGATTCAGGCCTCAAAGCTGATGGCTCAGTTGGCTCGGCTGCACCCAATGTCGGCTATCTCTCTCAAATTGTGGGGACCACTACTCGCTACACTGGCTTGAATATGGACATTGCCGTAGCCCCTGGCGACAGCGGAGGGCCTGTACTGGATGGCAATGGCTTTGTAGTTGGTATGATCAGGGCAACCGCTGAGAGTGGTATTGGGAATGCCTACGCCATACACGTGGATGTAATCAGGGCAGCCTTGCCAACGCTAAAACGCGGCAAGTCACAATAGCCTGTATTGCTCAAGCAGGGACTTTCTTGTTGAAGGTCAAATACCGACAACCTCGAATTGACCAGGCATGGCCTGGGGCCATCCCCACCCCCAAATTGACACGTCGTACTCCGCTCACTAGGATATATCCTTCAAGGAGCAATGAGTATGACTACCCCAGGGCGCTTCGCTGAGCTTCGGTACAACCCACGTGAGCTAGACCGCAAATGGCAGGAACGTTGGGAGCGCGACGGCATCTACCGCGTTCGGGACGACGACCCACGCCCCAAGTGGTACGAGCTGACTATGTACCCGTACCCTTCTGGCGACGCCCACATCGGCCACTGGTATGCAATGTCGCCCTCGGACGCCCACGCCCGCTTCCGCCGTATGCAGGGATACAACGTGCTGCACCCCATGGGGTTCGACGCGTTTGGCCTGCCGGCGGAAAACGCCGCAATCCGGCGGGGCATCCACCCGTTCACCTGGACCATGAGCAACATCCAGAACATGAAGCGCCAGCTCAACTCCATGGGCGCTATCTACGACTGGGAGCGTGAGGTGAACACCTGCCTGCCCGAATACTACCGTTGGAACCAGTGGTTCTTCCTCCAGTTCTACAAGGCTGGACTCGCCTACCGCGCCAAGGCCCCCGTCAACTGGTGCCCTACAGACCAGACCGTCCTCGCCCGAGAGCAGGTCATTGACGGCAAGTGCGAGCGTTGCGACACACCTGTCATCCAGCGTGACCTGGAGCAGTGGTTCTTCCGCATCACCAAATACGCCGACGAGCTACTGGACTTCTCTGGACTGCTGGACTGGCCGGAGCGCATCAAGCTGCTCCAGACCAACTGGATTGGCCGCAGCGAAGGCGTGGAGATCAGCTTCGACATCTCGGGCCTGGGCGTGCAAGAGCAGGAGTTGCGCACATTCACCACCCGCATAGACACAATCTACGGCGTCACATTCGTCGTCCTGGCGCCGGAGCACCCGCTGGTGGCCAAGATAACCAGTCCCGCCCAGCGTGACCTAGTCACCCAGTATGTGAACGCCACACTCCACGAGACAGAGATAGAGCGTCAGTCCACCGACAAGGAGAAGACAGGCGTCTTCACCGGAGCCTACGCCGTCAACCGGCTCAACGGCGATCGTGTGCCCATATTCATCGCCGACTACGTCCTGCGCAGCTACGGCACCGGCGCTGTCATGGGCGTGCCTGCCCACGACGAGCGCGACTTCGCTTTTGCCCGCAAGTACAAGCTGCCTATCCCAGTGGTCATAGCGCCGCCAGGCTGGAGCGGCGGGGAGCTTGCCGAAGCCTACCTCGGCGATGGCACCCAGGTGAACTCCGGCCCATTCAACGGCCTTACCAGCGCCCAAGGCAAGCAGGCCATCGCGGAGCACATCGAGCAGCACGGATGGGGCAAACGCACAGTCTCGTATCGCATGAGGGACTGGCTCATCTCCCGCCAGAGGTACTGGGGCACGCCCATACCCATGGTCTACTGCGTAACGTGCGGCATCGTGCCAGTCCGCGAAGAAGACCTGCCGGTGATTCTGCCGGAGGACGCGGAGTTCAAACCCACGGGAGAGTCGCCGCTGAAGCTGCACCAGGGGTTCTTCAACACCACCTGTCCCCAGTGCGGACGTGCCGCCCGGCGCGAGACGGATACCATGGACACATTCGTGGACTCATCCTGGTACTTCCTGCGCTACCCCAGCCCGCGCTACGACCAAGGCCCATTTGATCCTGCGGCCATGCGCTCCTGGAACCCTGTTGACCAGTACACCGGCGGCGCTGAGCACGCCGTCATGCACCTGCTCTACGCCCGCTTCTTCATCAAGGCCCTCCGCGACCTTGGTCTGGTGGAGTTCGGCGAGCCTTTCCTGCGCCTCTACAACCAGGGCATCATCCTGGGCGAAGACCACGAGAAGATGAGCAAGTCTCGCGGCAACGTGGTAGGCCCCGACACCTACGTGGAGACCGTGGGTGCGGACGTATTCCGCCTCTTCCTCATGTTCCTTGGCCCCTGGGACCAGGGCGGCCCCTGGAGCACCACTGGCATCAACGGCATGGCCCGCTGGGTCAACCGCGTGTGGGACATCGCCCAGCGCGACGCCTCGGCCCTTGGCAAATCCGGCGACCCTGCGGCGGCAAGAGAGCTGACCCGCGCCATGCACAAGACAATCCGCAAGGTTGTCCAGGACATGGACAAGTTCCACTTCAACACCGCGCTGGCCGCCTTGATGGAGTTCACCAACAAGCTGTACGATACCTGGGAGGCCAAGCGCGTGGGCTGGGCCGCCTGGGACCAGGCGGTTGATACGCTCTTGGTACTCCTGGCCCCATGCGCGCCGCACATCACGGAAGAGCTGTGGGAGCGGCGAGGTCGGCCCTACAGCATCCACAACCAGCCGCTGCCGGCGTGGGATGCAGAGCTTGCCGCCGACGATATGATTACACTGGTGGTGCAGGTCAACGGCAAGCTGCGCGACAGACTCACCGTCCCGGCGGACATCGGCGAGGAGGATGCCAAGCGGCTGGCCCTGGCCAGCCCCCAGGTGCAGGCGCAACTGGACGGCAAAAAGGTGCGCCAACTGGTCTACGTCCCCGGCCGCCTGGTGAACGTGGTGGCGGGATAGGCTAAAGCCCGCTCATCCTGAGCCTGTCGGACCAAATGTGTGGGTTATGTTACCAAAGCCAAGCTGTTTGGGACCGAACGGTACAAGTCAGCGGGGTTAGGGATTATAATGGCAACCAGCTTCTTATGGAAGGTGCCTAGTGCCCAAAGAGATCAGAGTCATCGCTGTTGAAGGCCTCCCGGAGTTCAAGCCAGGCATAGACCTTGCCCCCCTTGTGCTTCGGGCGGCTCAAGCCCAAGGCACGCCCCTGGAGGAAGGGGATATCGTTGTTGTCACCCAGAAGGTTGTTTCCAAGATAGAGGGAAACCTGGTGGACCTATCCACCGTCACGCCTTCTCCCCTTGCGGAGCTCTGGGCAAAGACCTATGACAGAGACCCGCGTGTCATCGAGGTGGCGCTGGGCGAGAGTCGCCGAATCTCACGCATGGCTAATGGGGTCATTATCACTGAGACAAAACATGGCTTCTACTGTGTCAACGCTGGGGTGGACGCATCCAACGTCGCCGGCACAATGGTAGCTTTGCTGCCCAAGGACTCGGATGCCTCGGCGGATAGGATTCGGGATGGCATACATAAAGCCGCGGGACTTCAAGTGGCGGTGGTCATCACAGATACGTGGGGGAGGCCATGGCGGGATGGCGTGACCAATGTGGCCATTGGGTCGTCGGGCATCACTGTTTTGCTTGACTATCGTGGGATGGTGGACCCCTATGGCTACGAGCTATCAGCGACTGTCATAGCTGTGGTGGACGAGTTGGCGGCGGCGGCGGAGCTGGTGATGGGAAAGCTGGACATGGTCCCCGTGGCGATAGTCAAAGGCTACCAGTACAAGCCTTCTAATACGGCAAAAGTACGTGACATGATCCGGCCCCCGGAGATGGACATATATCGCTGAGAAACGTTTTTAACTTTCTGCTCATTGCGAGCCTAGTTTACCCTGAGCACAACCGAAGGGAGCCATGTGAGCCGGGGGCAGCCTTGAGTAAGCAGCGGTGCAGGAAGCAGGAAGGTGTTCCGCCTTCCCAAAAACGTTTCAGGGCGGGTTGGCGGGAAGAGATACGTTTGTATTGACTGACCTGTTGCGCAGATCTGAGCAGCACCATGTCCTTGCTTGACCGTGTAGAAGAGGCACTCAAAGCCACAGGCATGCTCCGGCTTCCAGGCGCTACGTTGGTGGTGGCTGTCTCCGGAGGGCCAGATTCCTTGGCGCTGCTCCATCTGCTCTGTAGCCTGGCCCAACAACACACCTTGCAACTCCACGCAGCGCACCTGGACCACGGGTTGCGGGCGCAGGAGAGCGACGAAGATGCCGGGTATGTTCAGGAAACGTGCCGTCGTCTGGGCATTCCCGTCACCTTGGAAAGGGCGGACGTTGCGGCGTTACGCACAAAGCACGAGCTCTCCTGGGAGGCGGCGGCCCGCCAAGCCCGCTACGATTTCCTGGCGCGCGTGGTGAGGACAGTCGGGGCGTCTGCCGTTGTGCTGGGCCACACCGCCGATGACCAGGCAGAAACGGTGCTGCTCCACCTGCTGCGTGGCACAGGGATCCGAGGTCTCCGAGGTATGCTGCCCATGTCTCGCTGGCGCAGCCTCGACGGTGCGTCAGAGGTGGCTCTGGTCCGGCCACTGTTGGATGTCACACGCCGGGAAACCGAGTCCTACTGCGCCAGCCTTGACCTGGCCCCCAGGTACGACTCGTCAAACCAGGAACAGAGGTTCACCCGTAACCGCATCCGCCATAGCCTCATGCCCCAGCTGCGGCGGTACAACCCGGCCGTCGCCCAGGCCCTGACCCGCCTGGCAAGCACAGTGGCCCAGGATGTGGCGTACATAGACCAGCAGGTGCAGGTGGCCTGGCCGTCCATTGCTACCCGGGAGCCGTGGGGCGTGCGCCTGGATCGCCACGCTTTCAATGAGCTGCACCCTGGGCTTCAGGCCCACGCGCTTCAGCGGGCATACGCTGAGGTGGCGGGCGAAGCCCAAGACCTGAACCTGGCCCAGATTGAAGGCATGAGCCAGCTATCGGAGCAGGGGGCTGGCCGCTCCCTCTCTTTGGGCCACGGCCTGCGGTTCTTCACCACGTATCAGGAGCTGGTGGTCAGCCGCAAAGCACCGGACTCTCCTTGGCCCAGGCTGGAGTCGCTGGATTTGCCTGACCCACCAGCAGAGGTGTGTGCCAAGGGCTGGCGTATCTCCTTGCGAAGGCTCGCCGCCTCTGAAGTGGCCCCAGGCCAGCTTGGCGACGACCCGTTCCGTGCTTACCTCAGCGGCGATGCGCTGGGAGACAAGCTGATGGTGCGTATCCGCAAGCCTGGCGATTTGTTTCAGCCCTTGGGCATGGTGGGAACCAAGAAGCTAAAGGATTTCATGATTGATTCCCACATACCGCAGGCATGGCGTGATGGTGTGCCCCTAGTAGTGACAGAGAAAGGGATAGCGTGGGTTGTAGGGTGGCGCATCGCCCACTGGGCCAGGGTGACGACGGAGACCAGGGATGTCTTAGAATTGACCTTTGCGAGGGATGAGTAAAAAAGCTAATTATGCTGCCAGAGCACGCACACCAAGCCATGTCATTCTGAGGAGTCCCGACATGGTCGGGACGAAGAAGAATTTTGTATGCTGACTACCTACAAGACTCAATTATGGCAGAGGAGCCATTACAATGGCGGATAAGATTCTGAGTCCCGATGAATCGGGACTCAGAATGACATTAGACCCTCGATTCACCTTGACCTGCGTGACATTAAGGACAATTCCTCAAAGGAATCTCAACCAGCTGTTGGGCGTTAAACCTTCGGCAGCCCGCCAAAGCGCAGCCGCAGCAGTCCCTGCACATCCTTCATTGCTGTCCGCACCACTCTCACCCGTGTGTCCGGGTCGTCGGTCCAGGTCACCGGTACGTCCTTGATGCGGAAGCCACGCTTCTCGGCAATAATCAGCAGCTCGCTATCGAAGAACCAGCCAGTGTCCTTGACATGAGGCAGCAGAGCCTGGGCGGCAGCACGGGTCATTGCCTTGAACCCGCACTGTGCGTCGCTAAAGCGTGTGAGGAACATGCTCTTGATTAGCATGTTGTAGCCGCGTGATGTGATTTCCCGTTGGAGTTTGCGTTGGTGCACCCTGGCTCCCCTGGCCAGGCGCGATCCCACCGCCAGGTCGTATCCTTCTTCCAATGCCTTGACCATGGGCGAGAAGGCGCTGAGGTCTGTGGACAGGTCCACGTCCATATAGCTGACCATGTCCGCCTGGCTCTCCAACCACGCCTTCTTGAGCGCTCTGCCTCGGCCCCGTTGCTCCAGCCGTAGGTAGCCTACGTTTGGGTGCTCCTTCATCAGGTCGCGCGATACCTGGGGCGTGGCATCATCCGAGCCGTTATCGGCGATGACGATGTGCCACGGGTTAGGGATGGCGCCGGCCAGGAACTGGCGTAGCTTCGCGACGCAGCGGGGCAGATCGCGCTCCTCGTTGAGGACAGGGATGACTATGTCAATGCTGGCTGGCACAGGATATCCGGCCCTGACTACAATGCTGCCGCAACGCGTTGGAACTCCTGGGCGGTAACCACGGTGCACTGCCAGGGGAAGATCCTGTCCACCAGGAAGTGGTGCACCTCGGCGTTGCGGTCGGCACAGGCGTCTCCCACCACAACTAGCTTGTAGTTGATGTCGGCGGCCCACCGCACCGTGGATAGAACGCATCCGCTGGTAAATGTACCCACCAACACCAGTGTATCCACGCCCTTCTCCCGCAGCGTTACATCCAGGCCCGTTGTGGAAAAGGCTCCCGGCTTGGACTTTGTGATAATCTGCTCGCCTGGGGCCGGAGTCACGTCGGAGTGTATTTGAGCGTCGGGCGAATTGGGGTCAGCGCCAGGTCTGAGATGCACTACGTAGATGATGGGAATCTTTGCCCTGCGAGCGGCCTGGAGCACGGAGGCGGCCCTGTGGGTCACTCCCGGCGGGTCTTGCACCACGCTGGCAACCACCCGGCTCTGATAGTCCATGATGAGTAGCGCGGTATGGGCGGGATCCAGGGTCAGCGGTTGCTGTTGGGTCATGGCAAGCTATCTCCTTGTGATTGCAATGCGTTTCCCTGTTCGTGGTGAGCTAGTCGAACCACGAACAGCCCTTCGACATGCTCAGGGCGAATGGAACATGTGCTCCCCCGCTCATGATGAGCCTTTTGAACCAAATGAGCGGGGAAACTGAGAATGAGCGCACCTTCGGCTGCTCGCTATAGAGCTTACATATTACGAGGGGGCAAAGGAGGGGCGCCGGTGATGCTCCTGTACTCCGCCTCTGTGAACGCCTTCATGGTCGTGGAGCGCACATTCCCCAGGCCGCCGATGGCGAGCATGTACTTGGCCGCCACCTCATCGCTGGGGAACTTTGTCACTATGGCCAGATCATACTGCC
>SHYF01000055.1 GCA_009692985.1 Dehalococcoidia bacterium | reverse complement strand
CGCTACTTGGTGGGAGAGCAGTCGCAGGCGACTCCTGACGGCACGCTGTAACTAAGAGTACAGCGGCGACCAAGAAGAACATCCGCATGATGTGCATTTCGTATCCGCTTGAGTCAGGCAATGAAAGATGCTCCAGCGCTTGGGATAGAAAACTCCCTAACCTGCCAAATGCGAAGCCACGATTACCTTGGCGAGCTGCCCAGAGTATCCGGCCACTCTCCCAAGACCACTCTCACCTGGACCGACTTGCCATCTCGGATGAGAGTCAGGCTCACAGCATCCCAAGGCCGAAGGCTGTTGAAATAGGTTACGAGGTCCTCCACGGTTCCTACTGACCGGCCATCCGTGGCGGTAATGATGTCGCCTCCGGCGCCAGGGCTGCCATCCGTTCCAGTAGTCCCGCCTTTCAGTCCTGCCTGTTCGGCTGGGCTGCTGCCCCCAACGGTCACTATGTAGATTCCTCGCGGACTGCTCACGCCCAACTGGTCCGCCAGATCAGCAGAGAGCGCCACGCCGCTGATGCCTAGCCACGGCCGCTTGACAGTCGTGTTGTTCAAGAGTTGCGCCAAGACGTTTTTGGCAGTGTTCACTGGGACTGCGAAACCGATGCCTGTGGAACCGTTGGAAGATGGCTCGATGGCGGTGTTGATACCCAGGACTTCGCCTCGCGAGTTGAGGAGCGGGCCACCGGAGTTACCTGGGTTTATTTAGGCGTCCGTCTGTACCATACCGGTCATAGTGCGGCTAATGACGCCAGTGCGGCTTCTATTAAGGCCGCTGACAACACCAACTGTTATTGAGTTTTCCAGTCCAAAGGGGCTGCCCAGGGCAATAGCCATTTGCCATGGCTTGGCTATGCCGGAGTCTCCCAAAACCAGGGGCGCTATTCCCTTTACCGCTTGCGTGTTCACTTTCAGAAGGGCAATGTCATCTGCTGGGCTTGTGCCGGCAATCTGGGCGTCCAGGGTGCGCCCGTTCGACAGTGTCACGCGTATCTGAGTGGCACCTTGGACCACATGATAGTTCGTAAGGATGTGGCCTTCAACGTCTGCCAGAAACCCTGAGCCCTGTCCACGTTGCACAGGCCCAGACCCAAAGCGGCTGGTGGTTGCTTGCACTACTGTGATTTCCACCACGGCGGGGCTGACTTTTTCGTACAGGGCCGCCACCGCGTCTTCGTCGTATAGCACCGGCGCTGCCGATGCGGTATTGAAGAAGACGTCAGAGATTACCGCGCCTGCTGTCCCGCTGACACCGACTAACATCACCAGGAGAATCAAGCTGAGCAGCCTGGAATGTAGGCGGAACCCTGACTTTGCATTTTCCATTGTAGTGACTCCTTTTGGAATCTATCTCAGAACACCTTTGTCATTCTCAGAGCCTGTGAAGAAATCTCGGACTTGGTATGTGAGGGGCCCCCGCCCCAGATTGCCACGCCCCGATTCGCAAACTCATCGGGGCTCGCAATGACGATTCCCTCACGCGCTCTCAGGAGTCCCGACTTGTCGGGACTCTGGACTCTCTTTTTTTACCAGCCTCCTACTCGTACCGCAGCGCCTGGATGGGATGCAGGCGGGCGGCTCGGAAGGCTGGGTAGATGCCGAAGAAGAGCCCAATGCCAGCTGACACCACCAGAGCAAGCATGGCGATGTCTCCGCTGAAGGCCGTCTGGAAGGTCTGGCCGCCCACGCTACGGCCGTCCATGAGGCGAGACAGCGCCAACCCCAGGAGCACCCCTACGCCGCCGCCGCCCAGGCTCAGGAGCGTCGCCTCGGACACGAACTGGAGTAGTATGTCCCGGCGCTTGGCCCCCATAGCCTTGCGGATGCCGATCTCCCTGGTGCGCTCCGTCACAGACACGAGCATGATGTTCATGATGCCGATGCCGCCCACCAGCAGGGAGATGCTGGCGATAGCGCCTAGGAACACCACGAAGACGTTGGTGGTCGCCTCCAGCGTCTGAATGGTCGCTTCCTGGCTGGTGACTGTGAAGTCGTCAGTGGCGGTGATGCGGTGCCGCAGCCGTAGTACGGTGGCAATCTCCTGCACTGCGCCATCCATGGCGTCGCTGCTGCTTATCTGCACGTTGACTGTCTGGACGCTAATGCCGCCCTGGGCGGTGCGTCGGGACGAGAGACGGTAGTATAGCGTGGTGATGGGAACCAGCACCTGATCGTCGAATAGCCCCTGGACGCCCCCACCCTGACTCTTCAGCACTCCGATGACCTTGAACTGACGCCCATTGATTCGCACCGGCTGGCCCACAGGATCCCGAAAACCAAACAGTGTTTCCGATACCCGCGACCCAAGGACCACCGCCTCAGACCTTTTATCCACCTGCCCCCATGTAACGAACTGGCCTGAGGCTACGGGTACGTTCCGCACAAACTGGTACTCTGGGGTCACGCCAATTATCTGAGTGAATGTGTTCTTGTTGCCTGCCACCACCTGGCCGGTCGCCCGTCGCTCTGGGGCAACGGCTGCCACAGAAGGCGCGTACACTTTGTCCATGAGAGCGTAGGCGTCGTCCAGCGTCAGGGTAGAGGCGCTCCCCTGCCCGCCGGTTATACCGCCCTGGGTTGTGGATCCAGGCCGGACGAATAGAAGATTCGTGCCCAGGGCCTGAATGTTGGCGGTAATCGCCTGCTGGGCTCCCCTGCCTATAGCCATCAGAGAGATGACAGACGCCACTCCAATAACGATGCCCAGAAGAGTGAGGCCAGACCGGAGCTTGTTGGCCCCAATGGACGATAAAGCGGTACGGAGGGTAGTCAGTGGATTCACTGGCGCTGGCCCTCCATCCCCGCGTCCCCGCCAGCGGCCAAGCGCGGTTCCCTGACTGGTTCGTCCTTCACCACTCGCCCGTCCAGCATGGAGACCACTCTCTGGGTATGTTCAGCTATGTCTGGCTCGTGGGTTACTATAATCACAGTAAGGCCTTCTTCCCGGTTTAGGCGCTGGAGGATAGCTATAATCTCGTAGCTGGACCTGCTGTCCAGGTTCCCAGTGGGCTCATCGGCCAGTAGGATAGAAGGGTTCTTGACCAGCGCGCGGGCTATGCCTACCCGCTGCTGTTCGCCACCGGATAGCTCTGCCGGCCGGTGGTTCGCTCGCGGTCCAAGCCCCACTCTCTCCAACGCCTCCAGCGCTCGTTTCCTACGATTCTGCCCGTTGCCGTACAGGAGAGGAAGCTCAACATTCCCCAGTGCCGTCAGCCGGTGCAGCAGGTTGTACGTCTGGAATACGAAGCCGATCTTGCGGTTGCGTATCTCTGCCAGCCTGTCGTCTCCCAGGCGTCCCACCTCTTCTCCTTCCAGAACATACCTTCCAGATGTTGGCACATCCAGACACCCAAGGACGTTCATCATGGTGGACTTGCCGGAGCCGGAAGGGCCCATGATGGCCATCATCTCGCCTTCTTGAATGGTAAGGCTGACGCCCTGGAGGGCAGCCACCTCCATATTGCCCATGCGGTACACCTTGCTCACGTTCTCAAGCTCGATCATGGCTGACCTACCTGTTGCCTTGCCTGGGTGTAGCCCGCGGCGTTGCCTGGGTTCGCGGCGGCGTGTTCCCGCCATCCCTCTGAGCGCCGCCACCGCCCTGGCCCTGGAAAGCCCCCTGGCCAAGCTGGCCCTGGAACTGGCGCATAGCCTGGCCCACGTTGAGCTGTCCCACGGTCGCTGTAGCTGACTGCATGACTACCTGGTCTCCCTGGGCCAGGCCCTGGCGGACCGCCACCCAATAGTCATCGCTGTTGCCCAGGACTACTGGCTGAACCACAATGCCACCGTTCTTAGACACCTTGACCGTAGGCTGGTCAAATGTGCCGTAAAGGGCCTGAAGAGGCACCAGCAGCACATTATTCTCTTCGCGGATGACTATGCTGGCCGTGGCGCTTAGGCCTTCGCGCAGTTGGAGTCTTTGCGGGACCTGCAACGTGATGCTAATGGGATAGCTGACTATGCCCTGCTGAGTTTGGGCAGCCGAAGCGATGGACGAGACTGTGCCCTGGAGAACCCACCCAGGCAGGGCGTCCATTGTTACGTTAGCCTGGGCACCCACCCTGACGGATAGGACGTCGGTCTGGTCCACGATGCCGTTCAGCTCGACTGTGTTGTGGTCCACCACATCCATGATGGCGAAGGTTGCGTTGACGCTTTGGCCTGCCTCCACATTGAGCAGGGCAACCGAGCCGGACATGGGAGCCTTCAACGTAGCGCCTTCCAGTCGCAGCGTGGCGGTGTCCAGCGATACTTGTGCTGAGGCGGCATCAGCCTCCTTGTTGGCAACATCCAAAGGAATGTTTGCCTTCAGATTCGCCAGGTCTACCTGGGCTTGCCGCAGCGACGCCTGCGACACCACCAGCTGCTTTTCGCTAGCATCCACAGCCAGCGGATCCGGGCCAGCCTTCAGGTCTGCCAGGGCATCCTCTGCTGTGGTGATGGCATCGGTGTTGAGCGCGATGGCGTTCCGTGTGTTGACGATAGCTCGTGATGCCTGGGTTTGGACAGCAGCCAGGTTGTCACTTGCCTTCTGATAGGCAGTCCAGGAATCGTCCATATCTTTCTTGACGCATGTCCCTCGCGACGGAACATCCCCGCTTGGGCATGTGGCAAGGAGATCACCGGGGTAAAAGTTGAGCCAAGTGTAGATGACGGACTCTACCCACGGCGTAGAAGGATCATCGGCGTGGAGCCATTTTGAGTACCAACCCTTGCTGAAGTCCTGGAAGCGAAGGTTGGGGTCAAATAATGCGTTAAGGTCAACTTTCCAGGATGCCAAAACCGTATCTGGGGCCAGGTCTACCTGGCTTGGGCCGGTTTGAATTCCCAGCCATTTGGGGAAGATCCCCTGATAGTCGGCTTTGGCGGTGGCAAGATTATCAACGGCTGTTTTTATCTTTGCGTCCCAGTCCTTCTGTCCAAGCCTCAGGTCGTTCTCGGAATTGGACAGGGATGCCTTCGCAGAGTCCACCTTGACCTGGGCTTGAGCCAGGTCGCCGGCGGTAGGCCCTGCCTTGACGGTGTCCAGCACTTCTTGCGCCGTCTTGAGGGATAGCTTTGCATTGGCTACCTTTGCCTCAGCCTGGGCCAGCGCAAGGGACGTTTGGGGAGCCTTCAACGTGGCCAGGGCGTCTTGAGCATTTTTCAAGTTCACCCGCGCCTGGGCCACCGCTTTTGCCAGGGATGTCAGTGCGGCTGCGTCCAGTTTTGCCAGCGGCTGCCCTTCTTTCACCTGCTGCCCTTCCACCACCAGCACTTCTCCCACTGTCCCCTGCGTGCCAAAGGTGAGCGTAGCCCTGTTGGCAAAGACAAGGCTTCCGTTGGTGGATACCTGGTTCACCACGTTCCCATACACCACCGGTATGAGCTGCTGGTTCTCACCAGGGCCAGAACTGCCGGAGCCGCCGCCAACCAGGGCGTATACTCCGTAGGTCGCGCCGGCTACTCCCACCAGGACGGCGGCCAGCACGCCTATTTGCCATAGCTTCAGAGTCTTGACTGTGTTTAGCACTGTTCCCATGTTTGTTATCCTCTCTTGCAGGTTGCGGGAAAACTCCTTCGACCATCCCCCTATCCCAGTTCCTTCGGCCTACTCAGGACAGGCCTGGCCAGGAAGGGGTGAGAAAGGGCGCAAGGCCTTGCGCCCCTACGAGAGATCCCCACCACTTCGGCTTCCCCTTCGCGGAGCCTGCCCTTGAGGCCAGCTCATGGCCGAAGGGCTCGAGGGCTTCGGCTCAGGGCAGGCTCCGGGGCTTCGCCCTTCTGGAGTCATCCTTTTTAGCAGCCTGTTAGTTTTTTGTGGCTGGTGTTCGTGCCAGTGGCAACTCGAAAATGAAACGGCTTCCTTTTCCTGGCGTACTTTCAACACGGATGGCGCCGCGGTGAGCCTCCACCAGTTTTCTGGCGATGGTCAGCCCAAGACCAACGCCTCCAGTAGCCCGGCTGCGCGATGCGTCAACGCGGTAGAATCGCTCGAAGACATAGGGAAGGTCTTCAGGTGGGATTCCCTCGCCGGTGTCGGCCACTGTGACCTTTGCTACGAGACCTATCACCTGTGCCAGTACCGTCACCTCTCCACTTTCGGGGGTGTGCTGAATAGCGTTCTCCAGTAGATTACCTATCACCTGGGTAATGCGTGTCCTGTCAATCTCCACCATGGGAAATTCAGGCGGCACATTCAGAGAGACGGCAATGCCTCTGGCTTCGGCGCGGGGGCGCACTGCATCCACCGATCTTCGAAGTGCGTCTTCCAAGGAGTCTGGCTCGCTGTTCAGGTGGAGTGTGCCAGCCTCCGTCAGGGCCAGCAGTCTGAGGTCTTCCACGAGATGCGATAGATGCAGCACTTGCTGGTAAACAGTTTCGATGGTGGCGCTGTCGGGCTGGAGAAGGCCGTCCTTCACAGCTTCCAGGTAGCCTTGGATGTTGGATAGAGGCGTTCTAAGCTCGTGGGCCACGTCTGCGACAAGGTTACGGCGTTGTTGCTCCGCCTGTTGCAAGCTGTCGGCCATGATGTTGAATGTGCCAGCCAGCTGCCCGACCTCGTTACGGCCGGGGGCAGTCACCCTCCGGGTGAGGTCGCCCTGGCCCAGGCCATGTGCTGCCGAGCTAAGGAGGCGTACTGGAGCCAGGATTCGCCGGGATATAAGTGAAATCAGCAGAATCCCACCTGCGCCTGCCGCCAGGCCAGTCCAGAGTAGGGAGCGCTGCACTGCTGTCACGAGTCTGGAGAAGGGAGGCTCTGGAGCTATCTCTGGCGCATCGCTTGGAGCTATTGCTACAGAGCCTACCTGACTTCCTCCACTGAGGACAGGGAAGAAACGGCTTCCCGGCCTGGGCGGTCTGCCAAAGCGCATGTGAGAATCGCCGACAACCTGCCCTGCCTGGTCCGTGACCACGACGCGCCAGCCGTAGAGGGCGCCAGCCTGCTCCACGGTTGGTTGAAGGTCGGTCCACCGGCGGGCGGAGTAGGCCCGCGAGACGAGCGCTTCTAAACGGGCAGACCGGGCCTCTTCAACCTCTTGCTGGAAGCGCTCTGCTTCACGCTGGGCAGCGAACCCAACGTACCAGCTGATGCTTCCCAGGGCCAGGGCCAGCACAAGGGTGAAGCCCAGGATGAGCCGGAATTGTAGGCTGAAGAACCAGCTATGCATCGCCGAACCTGTACCCAATGCCATAGATTGTGTGAATGTAACGGGGCTTCTGGGGTTCTGCCGCCAGCTTGCGCCGAAGGTTGGAGACGTGGGCGTCCACCGTCCTGTCAAAGCCATCGAAGTCGTAGCCAAAAACTTTGTCCATTATCTCTTCCCTGGTGAATGTCTTGCCAGGCTTGCGCATAAGCAGCACCAAGAGCCTGAACTCAGTGGGGGTGAGGCGCACAGGCGCTGTCCCAACGGTTACTGAGTGGAGGCGGAGGTTTGCCGTTATGTCCCCGTGCCGTAGCTCGGCAGGGCCACGGTCCACATCGCCCTTTGTGGTCCTGCGCAGCACCGCCCGTATGCGCGCCGCGAGTTCCCTGGGGCTAAATGGCTTGGTGACGTAATCGTCGGCTCCAAGGTCCAGGCCGGCCAGTCGGTCCTCCTCCTCTACGCGTGCCGTGAGCATGATTATGGGCACGTCCGACTCCTGTCTGAGGATGCGGCATATCTCCAAGCCGTCCAGTCCAGGCAACATCAGGTCAAGGATGACCAGGTCCGGGTGGGATTCTCGGGCTAGACGCAAGCCTTCGAAGCCCTCTGATGCTTCCAGCACCTTGTGGCCGTCGCGGCCCAGGTACAAGCGGACCAGTTCGACGGTGTTGGGGTCATCCTCCACAATCAGGACTGTACTTGGCACGCCATCACCTTCAGTGTGTTGCGCTCCTTGCGGCACTGCTACATAGGGAGTGGCGGGGCAACGCCCCGTCCCTCAGTTCGGTCCGAGCCTCACGCCTTAGAAAGAGGTGTTCCCGGAACTCGTGGGAGTGGGAGTTGGGGCAACGCCGCCTTTGGGGCCCATGCCGTCCCATCTTCTACCGCCAAACATATGGCCTCGGTGGAACCCGCGTCCTCCGAATCCTTCCATTGGTCCACCACCCATTGGGCCGCCAGGCGAGAGGACATCAGGCCGGGACTGATACCACTGCTTCATCTGGTCTGCCTGTGCCTGGGTGATCTGCCCCTGGGCGACCATGGTATTGAGCTTCTTTTGCATAGCTTCGTCCTGCATCTGTTTGCCCGCCTGTTTGAATGCGTCCTGGACTTTGGCCTCGTCCACACCCAGAATTGCGGCGACGCGGGCTGCGAAGCTCTTGATAGGCGAACCACCGGTCGCGGCGCTTCCCTGGGCCAGGACGGTGCCACCTGTGATGCCTATAGCCAGTGCCCCGATAAGCAATGTTACGAACAGCCATCGTTTCTTCATTTCTGAAACCTCCTTGGTTCCTGCGCTTTGTTCATGCTCTATTTATAACAGCAAACATTGAAGAAAGTTTGAAGAGGCAGGCTGGGAGTAGCGGCATTTAGGCCAGAGCCTGCGCTGGACTGTGCCCAGGTCGCCTCGCCTAAGTCAGGGTACAATTATGGCGTTCCATCTAAGGGCGTATGCCTCACCTCCTGGCCCCCTCTCCTACAGGAGAGGGGGGAGATATGGTATCTGGGGGCACCCCCAGGTTCCCCGCCAAGGGGGCTTCGCTCCCCTGGACTCCCCTTGGGAGCGGGCCCAATGCAACGCTGATTTCTGCTAGGAAGTACCAGGTAGAGTGCGGACTACGCAGAGCTACGACTACAGGTCGAGAGCCACGAAGGAGTCGGACTTACTGAGTTGCGATGGTTTGATTGCCTGGGTCGCCACTGGTTGGGGATATGCTGCTGGTGACTGGCATGGGAAAAGGCTGATGGCCGTTGCCATTGGCGCCATTGACGCCGGCGGTGACTCCGTCGCGAGACTCGTATGTCATCCGGTAGAGGCGACTGTACAGCCCGTTGAGTGCCAGCAGTTCATCGTGGGTGCCAGACTCTTTTATCTGACCACCTTCCAGTACAACTATGCGGTCTGCGCCGCGGATGGTGGATAGCCGGTGCGCGATAACGAAAGAGGTGCGTCCCTTCAACAGCTCCTTGAGAGCCTGCTGGATGACTGCTTCTGTGGCGCTGTCTACTCTGGCTGTGGCCTCGTCCATCACCAGGATGCGCGGGTCAGCAATGATGGCACGCGCGAAACTGAGCAGCTGACGCTGGCCAAGCGACAGGTTCTGGCCACGTTCCACCAGCACTGTGTCATATCCGTTCTCAAAATCCATGATGAACTCATGAGCGCCCACTGCCGTGGCCGCCTGGATGACATCATCATCCGTGGCCTCC
>SHYF01000054.1 GCA_009692985.1 Dehalococcoidia bacterium | reverse complement strand
GGTCAGCCGACGCCCACCTTCCTTGCCATGCAGCGCCTGCTGCTGTCCCAGTTCAAAGTAGGCCAGCGGATCAATGTCACAGTAGCACGCGGCAAAGACCAGAAGCAGTTCACCCTGACCCTGGGGGAGTTCCCAAGGTAGCCAGCAGGCAGTGTGACAACATGACCGGGAGGGCATGGAGAGCTTCTTCCCATTCATGGTGGAGCTAGCAGGTGTTGGCCGCACAGGTCCTGTAGTATGCGAGGTTCGAACTCCATTAAGACGACTGGAAATCAAACACTAATCAGCAGGTTGGTGACTGTACTCGCCCTGATAGCATCCTTTGTTGCTGGGTGGGCGGTTGGCCCTGGAGTTCCGGCTTCCACACCGGCACAAGCGGACCAGGACTTTCTGCGGTTTGCCGTCAAAGGAGACTGGGGCAGCGCCCACCCAGCTCAGGCCGAAGTGACTACTCGCATGTGTGAATGGCGAACACACAAGGGTTTTGCCTACGTCGTCACGACGGGCGATAATTTCTACAATCCCGACGGGCAGGCAACGGCTAGCAACTACTATGATCCTGAGCAGTGTCTCTTTACCAACTGGCACCATTATTGGCAGGCTGCCTGGGGAAATCACGACTATAGCGGGCGGGCCACTCAGGAAGTACTGGATTCCCCTATTGAGCCGAAGTATTTCATGTGGACAGAGGGCAAAGTGGCATTCTTTGCCTACGACGGGACAGTAGTAACGCAGGAGCAGCGCGACTGGCTACGCCGCGAGGTCTGCGCCTCTATTGCGCCAGTGAAGATTATTTACGGCCACCAACCTCCTTTTTCAACCGGGGAACATGGCTCCGACCTGACAGTGCGCGATTTTGTGCACCATGTGGCCCGCGACTGTGGCGTACAGCTAGTGTTATCAGGGCATGACCACCTGTATGAACGGAGCGCGCCCATAGATGGAGTCACCTACATAGTGACCGGCGGAGGAGGGCAAAGACTGTATGAGTGCGGAACTACTGAGAACTGGGTAGCTCTCTGCGATTCCCGATACCACTTTCTCTATGTAGTGGTAAACAACGCTAAGATCAGGGTCCAGGCTGTAGGTACAGATGGCCTGGTCTTCGATACAGTAAATATCCCACTTCGGGCACACCGTTGACACAACGAGTGCAGCTCCTCGATCTGGAAACAGCAACGTTAACGGGGCAGCACTAACGAGGGCACAGTTGAGTAGGCGCGTCGCCGTGCACTGCCCAGGCCGCTGTTACCTCGAACGCCAATGCCGTTACATAGCCCTCTCCGTAGCCGCTGCCTGGTTAATAGCTGCTACAATACCGATATTATGTGCGGATGATACCAATTAGCCAGCAGGCGGGGCTACGGCTTCTCGTGCCATACCTGCCATAGACATACCCCATCACGAGGAAGGCTGCTGTGGAACTCAAGAAACGTAGACTGGGAAGGACCAACTTGATGGTCACTGAGCTAGGCCTGGGAGCAATGGACACGCCCACGGTAAAGGAAGGTGAAGAGACTCTACACCTGGCTCTGGACCTTGGGATAAACTTCATTGACACCGCCAGAGAGTATCAGGACAGCGAGTATCTGATTGGCAAAGTGATTAGAGCCAGAGGGGGCAAGGATTTCCACATCGCAACGAAAACATTCAGCAGGACGAGAGACGGCAGCCAGCATGAGGTGGACAGAAGCCTAGGAATCTTGGGTGTAGACAGAATAGACATCTACCAATTGCACGATGTCTCATCGCTCCAGGCTTGGGAAGAGGTTATGCAGGAAGGCGGCGCGTTGGAAGGGCTAAAGATAGCAAGGGAACGAGGTCTGATAGATTACATTGGCATTTCATCCCATAGCCTGGACGTACTGGAAAGAGCAATCCTCTGTGGCGAATTTGACACCGTTATGCTGGAGTACTCCGCCTTTTTCAGAGACACTGACCGGCTGATAGGGCTGGCCAAGGAGAGGAATGTTGGGATAATAGTAATGAGGCCATTGGGCGGCTCAGGGAGAACAAGCGTCATCCGGACTCGAATGAAAGCCTCTGGGCAAGAGACCTCCCTGACCCCGGCGATGCTATTGAGGTATGTCCTGTCCAGGCCGGAAATATCAGTGGCCATTCCAGGAGTGAGGTACCCATCCAGGGTTAGGGAAAACGTGCAAGTGGCCTTGTCATATAGGCCCCTCAATGAGTCCGAAAAGATGGAGTGCGAGGAGGAAGCAGCGCTCTTGTTCTAGTGTTCAGAGTCGAAAGAAAGCTGAATATGGCGGTGCTGCCCTTTGACAAGCTCAGTAGGAGCGAAACATGCTTTCCCACGTTCGTGGTGAGCGTTTCGAACCATCCGAGCGGCGTGTAACAACCGCTCATGTCCTTCGACAAGCTCCGGATGAGCGGTTGTCAACAAAGCCGAATCGTTTCTATTGCTCTGCCCGCTGGACTCCCAGCTTCACCGGTACGCCATCCATCTTGTGCTCTTCCGCGTATGCGCCGGACGCCGGCTCGCCGGGGCGTAGCTCCAGGGATAGCGTCTCTTGCCGTATGTAGTCGCGGTGTTGCTGCACCACGCTAGCAATGCGCTGGTCGCCCTGGTAGGTGGTGACTATCCGGTCGGCTATCTCAAATCCGGCGGAGCGGCGCATGTTCTGTATCAGGTGCACCAACTCCCGTGCCATGCCTTCGTCGGCTAGCTCAGGGGTCAGCTCAGTAGCAACGGCCACGGCGTACCCGCCTTCCATCGCCCCGGCGTAGCCTGGGCGGTCACTGGTGGACACCAACAACTCCTCAGGCTTCAAAGTGAACCCCTCTACTACCACGGACTCACCGCTAAGCACGGCCCGAGCTATGCCTGTGGCATCCGCGCCCGCCAGAGCGCGGCGCAGCTTGGAAAGCTCTGCGCCCAGCCTGGGCCCCAAGAGCTGCAAGTTGGGCCTCAACGAGAACTCCATGACATCCAGTTCATCATTCAGCAGGGCTACCTCTTTGACATTCAACTCCTCTGCCACCTGGGATGCCAGCCTCAGCAAGGCCGCTCCTTCCTGCACCGAGCGTGCCTTCACCAGCACCTTTGCCAGCGGCTGCCGCACCCTGATTCCCGCCTTGCTGCGGGCGGCCCGGCCCAGGCTGGACACCCGCATGGCCAGGCGCATTGCCTCGGAAAGCTCCTTGTCTATTAGCGATTCATTTGACTTGGGCCAGTCGGCCAAATGGACGCTAGGCGGCGCATCAGAGCCCACGGATAGCACCAGGTTTCCGTACATCTCCTCGGCCACGAAGGGAGCGAAGGGAGCCAGCAGCTTCGACAGCGTCGTAAGGCAAGTGTGCAGCGTGGAGTAGGCGGATAACTTGTCCTGGTCGTTCTCGCTCTTCCAGAAGCGACGGCGGCTGCGGCGGACGTACCAGTCGGAGAGCACGTCCACGAAATCCTCAATCCGTCGCGCGGCATCAGTGGGGTTGTACTCCTCCAGTAGCTCCGTGACCTCTACCACAAGCTGCTCCAGCTCCGACCGTATCCACCTGTCCAGGTCCGAGGCCGGCTCCTGGGCAGGTGTCGCCTTTGGGTCAAAGCCGTCTATGTTGGCGTAGGTTACAAAGAATGAGTAGACATTCCAGAGGGGCAGGAAGAACTTACGCACCGACTCGCTTACCAGGTCGGCTGAGAAGCGGCGGGAGTTCCCAGGGGGCGCTGCGGTGAACATGTACCAGCGCAGTGCGTCGGCCCCGTGTGCGTTGATGACAGTCCAAGGGTCTGTCACGTTCCCCTTGGACTTGCTCATCTTTTCGCCCTTGGCGTCCAGGATTAGCCCCAGGCAGATGACGTTGCGATAGCTCGGCTCGCCGGCTATTAGGGTGGATAGTGCGTGAAGGGTGTAGAACCAGCCCCGGGTCTGGTCCACCGCCTCGCAGATGTAGTCGGCTGGGAAGAGATGCTCCCGCCTCAGCCGTTCCAGGTCGTCCGTGGACATGACGTGGGACTGGGCGAATGGCATAGCGCCAGAGTCGAACCAGGCGTCCATGACGTCCGGAATGCGGCGCATGGTGCCGCTACACTTCTGGCAGGTAATTCCCACCTGGTCAACATAGGGGCGGTGAAGGTCGAGGCGCTCCGCATCCAGGAGAGGGAGATAGTACGGCTGGGCACGCTCCCGCAGTGCTGCGACACTGCCAAAGCATTCGGATTCACCGCAATTCGAGCATTTCCAGACGGGCATTGGCGTGCCCCAGTAACGCTCTCGGGACAATGCCCAGTCCACGTTGCCACGCAGCCATTCGCCAAAGCGTCCCTCTTTGATGTAGTCCGGGTACCAGTTGATCTCGCCATTGCCGGATATGAGCCTGTCTTTCACGGCAGTGGTCTTGATGTACCAGGATGACTTGGCGTAGTAGAGCAGCGGCGTGTTGCACCGCCAGCAGAACGGGTACGTGTGGCGGATGACCTCGCGCTTGTACAACAGACCCCGCTGCTCCAGGTCACGCATTACATCTTCGTCGGCCTGTTTGACGAACTTGCCAGAGCCTGGCAGTCCTTCCTTGGCGAGGTTGCCTTGAAGGTCAATGGTGTGGAGGGTGGGCAGGGAGTTGGCGCGGCCCAGCTCCATGTCCTCACCGCCGTAGGCAGGGGCGATGTGGACGATGCCAGTGCCGTCGTCCATTGACACGAAATCGGCCGTGACGACGTGGTGGATGTAGCCGCGTTCGGCAGTGTGGTACAGCGGCTCATAGTGGAGATTGGCCAGCTCGCTGCCTTTGAACGTGGCTATCTCTTCCCATTCAGGCCCCAGAACAGCGTCCTTCCTTGCCCTGGCAACAATCAAACGCTCTTGGGGCTGGCCGTCGGGAGCCTGCGCCAGCACGTACTCCTCATCTGGATTCACGGCCAGCGCAACGTTGGCCGTGAGAGTCCACGGCGTCGTGGTCCAGGCCAGAATAGAAGGAACCCCGAACCGCCATTCGGCTCGCTCTTGATGCCAACCCAACCTTGCAAGGCTATCCGCCATAGCAACTGCGGCCGTGCCCTGGTGGTGCGGCAGCAGCCGGAACCGCACGTACACCGACGGGTCGGGCGTGTTCTCCTGGTAGCCCATCGCCACCTCGTGGGAACTGAGGGTGGTTACGCACCGCGGGCAGTGGGGCGCTACCCTGTAACCCTCGTACAGCAGGCCACGCTCCCAAAGCTGCTTTATGATCCACCAACCCGTCTCAATATAGTCGTTCTTGAATGTGACGTAGGCGTTGGGCATGTCTACCCAGAAGCCAATCCGGTCCGTCAGGTCCTCGAACTCTTTGACGTAGCGCATCACGCTCTCTCTGCACAGGGCGTTGAACCGCTCGATGCCGTACTCCTCAATCTCCCGCTTGCTGGATATGCCAAGCTCCTTCTCTATCTCCAGCTCCACGGGCAGCCCGTGGGTGTCCCAGCCCCCCTGACGGACGAGCCTGAATCCTTGCATTGTCTTGTAGCGAGGTATGACATCTTTGAAGACGCGAGCCAGCACATGGTGAATGCCTGGCTTGCCGTTGGCCGTGGGCGGGCCTTCGTACAGGGTGAATGGGGGCGCATCCTTGCGCGCCTGGTCTACCTGGCGGAGCATGTCACGCTCCTTCCACAAGCGTAGGATGCGCTCCTCCATCTCAGGAAAGCTGACTCTTGACGATACAGGCTTGAACACTGTCATATCTGGCTTCGAGCTCCTATAGTTGGCAAGAACCAAAGTTAGCATAGGGGCAATTGCGGGTCAAGGGCGCATGTTGCACGAGTCAGGCAACTAGAACGAGATGGGGAACGACGATTGGATGGTCGGCTCTGGTGGAACCTCACATCTTTTCCATGTCCGCCATAGCTCTGGAAAGATGCGAGCTACTCACTGTGGAAGGGGAAGCACTAAGGGAGGCCATGCGGCGGTATCTAGCCCTGGGGAACGTGTTGCTAGTAAACCTCACCAAACTGATTGGCCAGCGGCTGCACCAAACACGGCAAGCGCTAATCTACGAACGCGGCTGGGCTAACGTGGCCTAGCAGGGTGACGAAAATCCTGGGGGATAGCCCCAGACCCACACCCCTTCGGTTCCGCTCAGGGCAGGCTCCTGGGCAAAGCCCTCCTGCACTCTCCTTTTGCAGCAGCCTACTAATCAACCTGCCAACTCCAGCCACATCTGGTACACCCGGCGGCGCGGCAGGTCGTACTGCGCCATCACCTGCGCCACTGCCTCACGGGCTGGGATGCCCACCGCCTTTAGACGGCGAAGGCCATCCACCGCATCTTGCAAGGTGTCCTCCTCCGATCCATTATTCTCATCGGCACCGGCGATGACCAGCGTGAACTCGCCCCGGGGCAGCACGAAGTGCGCCTGCGCCTGCGAGATCGTCCCTCTGTATATCTCCTCGTACAGCTTGGTAAGCTCCCGGCACACTGCCACATGGCGGTCGCTGCCCAGGGCCGCCGCCATGTCCTCCAGAGAAGCCCTTAGCCTGTGGGGCGCTTCAAAGACCACCAGGGTGTACGGCTGGCGGGATACCCGTTGCAGCAATTGAAGGCGTTCCTTGCGCCGGCTGGGCAGGAACCCCAGGAACAGGAACTGGTCAGCGGGCAGGCCCGAGGCCGCCAAGGCCGTCGTCACCGCCGAAGGCCCGGGTACAGGCACCACCGGAACGCCTGCCTTGATGGCTGCTCGGACCAGCTCGTAGCCGGGGTCGCGGATGCCAGGCATACCTGCGTCCGAGACCAAGGCAACGTCCCCCTCCTGGAGACGCTCCAGCAGGAATGGGATGCGCAAGAAGCGGTTGCCCTCGTAGTAGCTGACAAGCGGAGTCCGGATGTTGTGGCGACGCAGGAGCTTTCTTGTTGTGCGCGTGTCCTCCGCAGCGATGATGCTGACCTCTTGAAGCAAACGCAACGCGCGGAGGGTGACGTCCTCTAGGTTTCCTATGGGTGTCGCAACGACGTACAATGTATGCATCATTTGCACCTATTAGAGCAAATCCAGCTAGCGTGGCGACTCGTATGTTACCACGAGGGGTAGGCTCCAAGAGGCCGCTGAAAAAGGGGAGCCCAGAAGGGCAAAGCCCCGGAGCCTGCCCTAAGCAAAGTCGAAGGGGTGGGGGTCTGGGGGTATCCCCCAGATTTTTCCTCTACCCCATTCCTGGCAGAAAGTGGGTCAGGAGAATGGTCGGAGGAGTTTTTCATCACCCTCTTAGGGAGGTGCTATGGAAACAGGGCAACAGGCTACAACAAGTCCAGGTCGCGTGTCTAGGGCAGCAGGGCTGGCTATTGGCCTGGTCTCTGGGCTAGTCATCACCACTTTTGTGGTTGCGCTTAGGTTCGCCCTGAACGCTCCGGTGTACCTTGAGATCATGGCTGACGGGCTTACCAGGGCGACGCCTCCATCTGTCTTCGACTTTGTGCTAACGCATCTCCAGGTGAGCGCCAAGCCCCTGATGTTCGGCGGTCTATTGGCGGGACAGGTGCTGGCGGGTGGCGGGCTTGGAATGTTATACGTCCGCTACTCCGCAAAGCTACCATTCAGCGAACGCCAGCCCTGGCATCGTGGCCTCCTCATAGGGTCATCCTTGTGGCTGCCCTTGATGGTTGTAGTTACCCCCATCGCAGGAGGCGGAGCCTTTGGCTCTTCCCTCCCCAACGGGCCCTGGCGATATTTATTCACCTCTTTTCTGGCCCTGACGGCATACGGACTATCCCTGGCACAGCTCCATTCTTTGGCGTTGGCCCGGAAGGAAGGCCGCCAGGACATGGGACGCCGGCGACTCCTGAAGATGGCTGCTATCGTGGCCATTCTGGCAGCCGTCGGAGGCCTGGCAGTGCGCGCCATCGCCCGCGGCGCGTCCCAGGTATCGCCGTCCCGCGTCTTCGGCAACGCTGGGATGCTGCCGCCGGAGATAACGCCTAACGACCAGTTCTACGAAGTATCCAAGAACATCATCAACCCCAGGGTGGATGCGACCACATGGAAGCTGGAGATAACAGGCAACTTGGGGAACGCGTACTCCCTGTCATACGACGAACTGAAGGCGTTGCCCTGGCAGGAGCAGTACGTCACGCTCACATGCATCAGCAACAACATCGGCGGCGACCTGGTCAGCAACGCCCTCTGGCAGGGTGTCCCGCTTAAGCTAGTGCTGGAACGTGCCAAGCTTCTTCCCGCAACTGCGCGGCTGGCATTCTTCGCAGCCGATGGGTACGTGGACAGCTTCCCTGTGGAGCGTGCCATGCAGGAGAACGTGCTGGTGGCGTATCTGATGAACGGGGAACCTCTTTCTGACGCCCACGGCTTCCCTGCCCGCCTCATTGTCCCTGGGTTGTACGGCATGGAGAACGTGAAGTGGCTGGCCAGGATAGAGCCAGTGCCAGCCAACTTCCGCGGCTACTGGCAGCAGCGCGGCTGGGCAGACACGGCTGTCATAAACACAATGTCCCGGGTGGATGTGCCATCGTACGGCGCAGTAGTGGCACCCCAGGAGACTCTAGTGGGTGGAGTTGCCTTCGCCGGGGACCGCGGCGTTACAAGAGTAGAGGTCAGCACGGACGGCGGCGTTAGCTGGCATCCTGCGGAGGTGCGCAAGGCACTGTCTCCGTACACCTGGGTGTTGTGGACCCGGGCTTGGACGCCGCCTTCGGCTGGCCCGTACACCATCACAGTGCGAGCCACCGACGGCGCTGGACAAACGCAGACCATGGTGGTGCAGGACAGCCTGCCGGACGGGGCGACTGGGTATCACAGTGTAGTTGTGTCTGTGCAAGAGGCGTAGGAACGCCAATGTCTGTGCCGCCCCGCTCATGTCCTTCCCTTTGGCTCCGCTCAGGGTAACCTCGGCTCAGGATGAACGGGGCTACTATCAGGCTGATGAAAAAACCTTTTCGACCATCCCCATACCCCCTTTCCTTCGGCCTACTCAGGACAGGCTCTGGCCAGGAAGGGGGGTGAAAGGGCGCAAGGCCTTGCGCCCTTACGGGGGATACCCCCAGTCCCCTGCCAGAGTCCCGCCGTGTCGGGACTCTGGACTCACTTTTTCAGCACCCTGCTAATCCGCCCAACAAAACAGCTTGACATCGTTTGACACTACAGATTATCTTCCACCATAATCCAGGCAGGTGAATGACGTATGCCAGAAGCAATTGAGGTCCAGGACTTGGTCAAACGGTTCGGCAGCTTGACCGCCGTGGACGGCATTTCCTTCTCCGTCCACCAGGGTGAGGTGTTCGGAATCCTTGGCCCCAACGGCGCCGGCAAGACCACCGCCCTGGAAATTATGGAGGGCCTCCAGCAGCCCACTTCCGGGCGGACGCGCGTGCTTGGCATGGACACCCACCAAGACGGGCAACTGGTCAAGGAGCGGATCGGCGTCCAGCTCCAAGCGTCGGCCTACTTCGAATA
>SHYF01000053.1 GCA_009692985.1 Dehalococcoidia bacterium | reverse complement strand
GAGCGGTTCTCGCTCGTGTTGGCGGTGGAGGTCCGGCCGCATAACATCTCCGTGGTGGCGTACCGGCCTGGCGGGGTAAAGACCGAAGGCGCAGTGTATGTCAACCCCAAGGATACCGACTGGAGCCGGTGGGGCGACCTCCACTCCTGTGGGCCGTCAATTGTGTGGCTGGCCCAGCAGAGTGCCCAGACGTTCACAGGCCAGGTGGTGGACCGCAGCGGTTTTGGTAAGACCTGGGGGCCAAAGGGGTAATTGGCCTTACACAAGAACCCAGGAAGACATAAGGAACTAGGGTGCCAGTGTAGGGGCGAAGCATGCTTCGCCCCTACTTTTTGGTTATGGATGGGGGCGCTGTTGCGGCCCGAGGTGGAACCGCTCGTCGTCAGAGCGGCCAGTCTTGGCGTAGTCCGTAATGATCTTGTACACCCGCTCCATCTCGTCGTCGCGGGGGTTCTTGAACAGATAGGGCCGGATCCAGATGCCCCCCAGGGCCTGGGTTATCTCTGGATAGTCGTCAATGACAATGTCAACCGTGGCGGGAAGGTTCTGTTTCTCCACGGCCTGGACGAAGTTCTCCAACGGTTTGACAAAGCAGTCCGTGACGTACTTATCCAGTTTATGTTCGCGCACCTCCGTCCACCGGATCCCCATTCCCGACCACACATATATGATATGGCCGTCCGCTATCAGGCGCTCCATAACATCTTCTGTCCCCGGGCGTATGGAGTTGTCCAGGCCCAGGATTGTGTAGTCCATGTCGAAGAATATGTTCATATTTTAAAGCTAGCGGCCTCAGGGGTGGGGCCGCTAACACTGGGCCTTATGATAGCTGATGTATTCTTTTGGGTCAAATGTTTTTCCTTTGGGGTTGAGCGAGTTGCTGGAAAAGGGGAGTCCAGAGGGGGCAGCGCCCCTTCTGGTGGGGGCCTGGGGGTATCCCACAGATTTAGATCTCCCCTTTCCTGGCCAGGAAGGGGGCCAGGGGGATGGTCGAAGAGGGTTTTGAAGCAGCCTGCTAGGCTCCCCCCTTCGCCTTCCGCTGCAAGGCGTACAGCGCATTGATTGCCTCCATGGGCGTCATGGCGGTGATGTCCATCTCCGCCAGCTCTTGCACCACCGGTGGCACCGGAGACAGCAACTCCAACTGCTTGCTCTGGGGCCTGTGTCGACGGCCGGGCGGCGCACCGTCTCGCCTGACCCCCTCCAACTCTCGCAGCACCTCCCACGCCCGGTGGATTACCTCTCGAGGCAGCCCGGCAAGTTGCGCCACGTGCACACCGTAGCTGCGGTCGGCGCCCCCCGGCACGATGCGATGCAGGAACGCCACGTTTCCGTCCTCCTCAGTCACAAGCACGTTGTAGTTGCGGACTCTGGGCAGAGTCTTCGCTAGTTCCGTCAGCTCGTGGTAGTGGGTGGCGAATAGGGTCCGGCAACCGAGTCTTGGACTGTTGTGGATATGCTCTGCCACCGCCTGGGCGATGGACAGTCCGTCATACGTGCTGGTGCCCCGGCCTATCTCGTCCAAGATGAGCAGCGACCTGGACGAGGCGTTGTTCAGTATGTTGGCTGTCTCGACCATCTCCACCATGAACGTGGACTGCCCAGTGGCCAGGTCGTCCTGTAGTCCCACGCGAGTGAATATGCGGTCCACCAGCCCTATGGTTGCCGAGCGCGCCGGGACGAAGGACCCCATCTGGGCCATCAGCACGATGAGCGCCACCTGTCGGATATACGTGGACTTGCCCGCCATGTTCGGGCCGGTGAGCACTACCAGGTGTCCCTCCTCTTGCGACAGCTTCGCGTCGTTGGGGACGAAGGTGCCGGGTGGCAGCGTGCGTTCCACCACCGGATGCCTGCCGTCCACTATCTCTATGCTCACGCCGTCGTTGACCTGGGGGCGCACGTAGCCATGCCGGTTCGCCACCTCTGCCAGCGCGGCGAAAACGTCTATGTGCGCCACCGTCTCCGCCGCCAGTAGCACCTGCGTTGCCGCGTCGCCCACTTGGCGGCACACCTGCTGGTAGAGCGATGCCTCCAGCTCCTCCAGCCGCTCCCTGGCGCTGAGGATCAGGCTCTCGTACTCCTTCAGCTCCGGCGTGATGAACCTTTCGCCGTTGGTCAGTGTCTGGCGTCGCTGGTACTCCTGCGGCACCCGTGACTGGTTGGCGTTGCTGACCTCTATGTAGTACCCGAAGACCCTGTTGTACCCCACCTTCAGGTTCTTGATGCCTGTGCGATCCCGCTCCTGCCCTTCCAGCCGTGCGATGTACTCCTTGGCGTTGCGCGCCGCCAGCCGCAGCTCGTCCAGCTCCGGCGAGAACCCTGGCCGCACCACCGTTCCCTCTCCCACCAGGCCCTGGTCGTCCTCAATGGCCTGGCTGACCAGGGCTGCCGTGTCCTGGCAGAGGGGCAACCGACGCACCAGCCATCCCACAGCCATGGCGTCGTCGCCTTGTTGAAGCATGGCTTGAAGCTCCGGCAGCGCCTCCAGGCTGCGGCGCAGGGCCACCAGATCCCGAGGAGTGGCTGTGCCGCCGCGCGCGCGGTTGACCAGACGCTCCAGGTCAGATATGCGGCCCAGGGTCTGGACGATGCGCCCTCGCCGGCGCACATCCTGGTGAAGCCAAGCCACCGCTTCCTGGCGCTGATGGATGGTCGCCAAGTCCAGGAGCGGTTGGCCCAACCACCGGCGTATCATCCGGGCTCCCATAGGCGTTTTGGTCAGGTCCAGCACAGATAGCAGCGAGTGGTCTGGGTTTCCCCAGCGGCCTCCCTGGAAAAGCTCCAGGTTGCGCCGTGCCTGGGCATCCAGCACCATGGTGCCACTAACGTCGTACGTGGTAAGCCCCGTCAGGCGGGCCAGCGCCTCCCGCTGGTTGTCTGCCAGGTAGGTCAGCAAAGCTCCAGCTGCGCGGATGGCCAGGGGCAGTTGCTCGCAGCCGTACCCTTCCAGTGTGGCAACACCCAGGTGCTCCAGCAAAAGCTGGCGGGCGGCCTCCAGCCGGAACGCCCCTTGTTCCAGGGTGGCCAACCGGTATCCCTGGGGCAGCGCTCCCTCCTGTCCCTTGGGCGCAACCAACTCGGCTGGAGAGAGCCGCGCCAGCTCCGGTGCTAGCGACGCCACGGTAAGCTGTGTTACGGACACCACGTTGCTGGTGGTTACGTCGGTGTAGGCCACGCCGGCCTCCTCGCCCTCTATGACCACGGCAGCCAGGTAGTTGTTGGCCCTCTCTTCCAGTAGCGAAGGTTCCACCACAGTCCCCGGCGTCACCACTCGCACCACGGCGCGGTCCACCAGCCCCTTGGATGCCGCCGGGTCGCTGATCTGCTCACAGATGGCTACCTTGTGGCCGCCCTTGATTAGCCGCGCCAGGTAGGTGTCCAGGGCGTGATATGGGATGCCGGCCAGGGGGAACCGCTGCCCGCTGCCCATCTCTCTGGACGTCAGGGCGATGTCCAGCTCCTGGGCCACTATTTTGGCGTCCTCGTCGAACGTCTCGTAGAAGTCGCCCATGCGGAACAGCAGCAGAGCATCTGGGTGCTGCTGCTTGATGCGCAGATACTGGCGGCGTGCTGGCGTGGTCATGGCAGGGCCATTGTAGCACCGGCTGTGCGCAACCATGCAGTGGGTGCAGGCGTGTCATTCTGAGCGAAGCGAAGAATCTTGTCAGCCCTTACGTTGGTTCCTTTGGGGCAGTTGGGAGTTGCAGGTCGTCGTCACACAATATTCTTCGGGCTTCGCTCTCAGAATGACAACGCTCCGCTCGTGGTGAGCTTGTCGAACCACATGAGCGGAGTAAGTTCCATGCTGACAAATGGATAGCCCGCTCCAGGGGATTTGCCAGGTGTTATATAATGGTTGCTGCCCTGTGTGTAGCATTTGTAACAGGCTGCTGGAAAAGGGGAGTCCAGAGGGGCAAAGCCCATTTGGTGGGGGACTGGGGGTATCCCCCAGATATACTCTCCACCCCCTTCCTGGCCAGGAAGGGGGTTAGCTGGATAGTCGAAAGGGTTCCAACCCAAAAGGGTAGCGGCCGGAGGAGGAGCCGGCCGCTACCGCGCGAGGCGTCCCGGGATGGCGCCGGGAGCACCTCAGGAGGAGGGGGATCGAGGACCCTGGAGGAAGGGTCTCTATGGCCCCCGCTTTCGCGGGGGGCAGTCACGGATTGGCGGGCGCCCCAGCAACAAATAAGAAAACATATCACGCCAGGGCAGTCCCGGATCGGTGCCTCGGCACATCACGCCGAGGCACCTAACGCCAGGATGCCCCTTATGCTGGGTGTCTTCCACGCCTCTATCTCTTGTAGCCCTCCTTCTGGTCGTATTCGGTAGATGGCCCTGTCCAGGTCTATGAGGAACCGCTGGCCTGTCGCGGGCCGGTTGTCGTTCTCGTGCAGCAGACAGAACTCAAAGTGCAGCAGGTTGCGCCGTAGCCCTTCCTCGGTGCAGAACCCTCCTTTGACGATGACGATGGGCGGGCAGTGGAATGGGATGGTGCGGGCCTCTAGGAGATTACGGTTGGCTGTGACCACCCACCGGTCCTCTCTCAGCGCCTCGGTCATCACGTCGCGGCCGCACTGATTGATGGGAAGCACATCAGGAAGCACCCCCTCTATCTGAGGCAGGTTCCCGTCTACCAGCCAGCGTATCTGCTGTGTTGCCAGCATAGGTCCCTCCCTTGCTTGTTAACCCTTGTCTGGGCCGACGGTATTTTACCCCCCGCATTGGTTCCAGGCGCACGCCTGGCACACCACGCAACCCTCCTGAAAGGCCAGCGGGCCGCCGCACTCGGGGCATATCTGCCCCGATGAGTGTTTGCCATTGCCGTTCCCATTCCCGTTCTTTGGCATAGGCAACCCCATCTGCGTTCCGTATGAATCCTGGAGGGCTGGCGTGCCAGTGCCAGTGGGCGAAGCATGCTTCTTCAGTGCCAGCGCCACGGCGTCAGGCGCCGAGCGCACCTGCACGCCCTGGTCCCACACCGGGTGGCACGTGATGCCCTGGAGCTGTTCGACGATAAGATCAGTGTGAATCCCAGAGCGCAGAGCCAGAGACGCAAGGCGGCTCACCGCCTCCATGTTGGCCATGTCGCAGCTACCGGCCTTGCCCAGCGTTGTGAACACCTCGAATGGACGCTTCTGGTCGTCTAAGGTGATGTTGATGTATGTGTTCCCGTGGCCGGTGCGCACCCGCTCTGTCACGCCGTACATTGTTGCAGGCCGCTCCCTGGGTTTCTCGGGTGCCTCTTTATGCCCGTATGCCTGTATGCCTTTCTCCTTGGGCTTCTCCACCTCCAGCACCTGCATGGGCTTGGAGCCGTCGCGGTAGATTGTGATGCCCTTGCACTTGTTCTCGTAGGCCATCCAGTAGGCGCGGGCAACGTCCTGCACCTCTGCGTCGTTGCACATATTGATTGTCTTGCTCACCGCCAGGTCCGTGTGCGCCTGGAACGCCGCCTGCATCCGCGCGTGGGCAGGGTAGTCTATCTCCAGTGCCGTCTTGAACAGCCGCTTCACGTCCTCCGGCACCTGGGGGATGTCCTGGCACGACCCTGTCTTGGCCACCTGGTCCATCAGCTCCTCCGAGTAGAAGCCACGCTCGTGGGCGATGCGCAGGAAGTTCTGGTTGACCTCTCGCAGATGCTTGCCGTCCAGCACGTTCTTGACGAACGCCAGGGCAAAGATGGGCTCGATGCCGCTGCTGGCCCCAGCGATGGCGCTGATGGTGCCCGTGGGCGCTATGCAGGTGCGTGTGGCGTTGCGAATAGGCGGCTCGCCCGGAGTCGCGGGCCGCCAGGCAGGGTATGGGCCTCTTTCGATGGCCAACTCCAGGGACACTCCCTTTGCCACACGGTTGATTGTGCCCATGACCCGCTCGCCCAGGGCTACAGCCTCCTCTGAGTCGTACTCGATGCCAAGCTGGATGAGGGCATCGTGCCAGCCCATGACACCCAGACCCGTCTTGCGGGTGAGGGCTACCGCCTCCTGCACCTCCGGGACTGGGAATGAGTTGACTGTCACTACGTCGTCCAGGAAGCGGGCAGCGATGCGCGTGACCTCCTCCAGCCCCTTGAAGTCGAAATGTGGCTTGCCCCGTGCAGGCGCCATGACAAACCTGCCCAGGTCTATGGATCCCAGGTTGCAAGCCTCGTTGGCCAGCAAAGGGACCTCGCCGCATGGGTTGGTGCTGTCCAGGTTGCCCAGATGCGGCGTTGGGTTGTGGCGGTTGGCCTCATCTATGAAGTAGAGGCCGGGGTCTCCGGTGCTCCACGCACCGCGGATGATCTCGTCCCAAATGCGCCGTGCCGGCAGGGTTTCGGTTACCTGGCCGGAAGTTGGGTCAACAAGCTGCCACTGCCCGTCGTTCTCCACTGCCTTCATGAATGCGTCGGTTACCGCCACGGATATGTTGAAGTTCTGAGCCGTGGCGTTGTCGTCCTTCATGTGGATGAAGTCCATGACCTCCGGGTGGGACACGTGCAGGATGCCCATGTTGGCGCCGTGCCGCTTTCCGCCCTGGGTGATCATGTCCGAGAGGGAGCTGAGCATCTTCAAGACGGCTATAGCGCCACAGGCCTTGCCCTGGGTGGTGGCGATCTTGCTGCCCCGAGGACGCAGATTGCTGAAGGCGTAGCCCAGGCCACCGCCGTACTTTTGGATCATAGCCGAAGCCGTGGCTGCCTGCATGATGCTCTCCATTGTGTCGTCAATTGGTATGACGAAGCAGGCGGACAGGGTTCCCTGGCCGGTGCCTGCGTTGAACAGGGTAGGGGAGTTGGGCAGGAACCGCGTGGAGACCATGAGGTCGTAGTAAGTCTCCTCCCACTTGGCCTGGTCATCGGGGGCCTCCGCCTGCGCCACGGCGCGGGCCACCCGGCGGAACATGCCCTCCGGCGTCTCGTTCCCGATAAGGTAGCGGGCCTTGAGGATTGTTATTGCGTTTTCTGTGAGGTTTAAGGTTGTCATGAGTGCTCTTTCTAAATATAGGTCAGGTATTGTGCTAAGGCCGCAGCCCTGTGAAGGCTGAGATCTATACATTGGACGGCTGCCCCCAGCATCCCAGCCGTAGCTGGGGGCCTTTGTTTGGTGATTGTTATGCTTCCGTTAACCATTGGCTTACCGTGTCACTCTCTTAGTCTGTCATTCTGAGGGAGTGTAGCGACCGAAGAATCTAAGGCGTTACGCTGGCTGAAGTGGTTTCGCCTTGGATTCTTCGCTTCGCTCAGAATGACATAATCTCCTACCACCAAAGCCCTACCTTTGCGGCACCAACGGGCAATTTGCCCATTGTTCCAATGCTTCTTCATGGGCTGAGTATGCTGCCCGCTCATTTGACTCAGCCTCTTCTATTTCCTACAAGGAGTCTCGATGATCGACATCTGGATGTCCAACAACCTCCCCTGTAGCTAGAAGAAAACCGAAGTGCCGATTCTCAACTTGGTTCCTTTCCTCCCACGCACGTAAATATGCTTGTTCAGTTTCTAGCACACGCTGATAAACACGGGTCTCTTTTCCTCTCACTGGACTCACTTCATGCTCCTTGACGTCGCATTACTCCCTCACCCTCTCACCTTCGGCGGCCTGCCCCTTCGCCGCGGCCTGTGTTCTGCCAGGCCGTTGTCCATCTGGAACAGCGGCGGCTGGTTCTCCGGCGCGCGCTGGGCCGCCCCCGCCTTCGCCGACAGCATTGCCTCCACCTCTTCCTTGAACGTCTCTAAATCGGCGAAGTCCCGGTACACGCTGGCGAACCGTATGTACGCCACACGGTCCAGGCTCTTCAGCCGCTGAATCACCATCTCGCCAATGATTGAACTGGGTATCTCTGCCTTGCCCAGCTTCTGTACCTCGCCCTCGATGTCGCTGACCACCCGCTCGATAGCGCCGGTGGGCAGAGGCCGCTTGGCGCAGGCGATGCGTAGTGAGTTCATTAGCTTGTCCCGGTTGAACTCCTCCCGGCGGCCGTCCCGCTTCGCCACCAGCAGGGCTGTGGTCTGGATGCGCTCATACGTCGTGAAGCGCAGGCCACACTGAAGGCACTCGCGCCGACGGCGGATGCCTTCGCCGGCGTCACGGGAGTCAATGACTCGGGAGTCGTCATGGCCGCAGTATGGACAGAGCATTGCCTTCAGCCCCCCGCCAAACGGGCTTCGCCCTTCTGGACTTCCCTTTTTCAGCTGCCCGTCAGTGATGGAACCTACCACCACTCCTAGTCATAGTTGCCTGGTGGACACTACATATTGGGTTCTATGTACCATTCCGCCAACGCAACAGCATCATGCCAGAGCGTATCGCTTGTTGTCAAGTGGTAATGCCCTGCATTTTGTAGGCAGTTATGAGAGGGGCACAAGATGCAGTGGGGAATATGGCGGATTGCGCCATACGATAACGGAATGGATGGAGCATTGTAGTCGAGCAGTGCTCTGCTCGAATGGTTCTACAAGCTCACCACGAACGGAGTCCAAATACCGCTCATCCTGAGCTTGTCGAAGGAAATGAGCGGTACAGGCGATCAGGTAAGAATTTCGGTAGCATACGTGACTTTAATGGGTAATGACAATAAGAAGACCGAGGAGCTATGCTCCTCGGTCTTCGATCGGAAGGCCACCCTGTGGGAGGGTCAGCAGGGCCGCCTGCTTTGTTCTCCGGCTGCCATATGGTCCCCTGGATAAAATTTAGTGCTTAAACATTGACGCCGGAGAGTTGTCACCAGTTTTACTTACCGCCTCCCCTATCGCCCCCTGCGGCGCATTGCGGGAGATCTCCGTAGGAACGGCGGTATATCCAGGGCGTCGGAGTCGTTTACGGAGCTCATCTCCAACTGGGAGAAGAGGGAGTCTGACTTGGGCAGAAACGTCTCTGCCCCAGAGAATCCCGTGGCTATGATTGTGACCTTCACCTCGTCTTCCATCTTCGGGTCGTTGACCATGCCGAACATGATGTTGGCGTTGGGGTCCACCATCTGCTCGATGACCTGGGCTGCGGCGTGAACCTCCTGAAGGGTCAGGTCGGTGCCGCCGGTGACGTTGAACAGCACACCCTTGGCCCCATCAATCGACCCTTCCAGCAGCGGGCTGGCGATGGCTGCTCTGGCGGCCTCGGCGGCGCGGTTATCTCCACGGCCAGTGCCTATGGCCATCCATGCTTGACCCGCTCCGCCCATGATTGCCTTGATGTCGGCGAAGTCCAGATTGATTGTTCCAGCCTCGGTCACCAGCTCAGCGATGGACTGCACGCCCTGGCGCAGGACGTCGTCCGCCATCCTGAACGCCGCATCCGCCGTGATGTCGGTGCCGCAAAGCTCCAGCAACCTGTCGTTGGGAATGACCACCAGTGAGTCAACTCGCTCCTTCAGCTTCTGGATGCCATCCTCGGCCTGCTTCATGCGCTTGTGACCCTCAAAGCTGAACGGCTTCGTCACAATTGCGATGGTGAGCGCGCCAGTCTCTTTGGC
Source organism: Dehalococcoidia bacterium (assembly GCA_009692985.1). Classification (GTDB taxonomy): domain Bacteria; phylum Chloroflexota; class Dehalococcoidia; order Lucifugimonadales; family SHYF01; genus SHYF01. The sequence continues at coordinate 156 of SHYF01000053.1, read as the reverse complement.
GATTTCGGCCACAACGGGGCAAGCCCCGGTGCCGGTGCCGCCGCCCATGCCCGTGGCAAGGAAAACCATGTCTGCGCCCCGGACCATCTCGTACAACTCCTCGCGGCTCTCTTCCGCTGCCTCGGCCCCCTTTGATGGGTCTCCGCCAACGCCAAG
>SHYF01000052.1 GCA_009692985.1 Dehalococcoidia bacterium | reverse complement strand
CAAGAATGGACAGGTATCTATGGTAATTTTAGCAGCGATGGCCGTTGGTGGCAACGCCTTCGATGCGGCGACGGCCGTGGCGTCCCTACACCGGTCCGAGGCCTTCGCCGCCGGCCAGTACGTGGTGGACAGTATCAAACAAAACGGCCCCCTGCGCAGGGAGCCGTTCTCCTAGTAGGGCTAGCCAGTCGCCTTCATCAAGCGGCAGGTTGCTTCAAAGCCTCCAGGCGTGGCAGAACGTTGCCTATTATATGGTCGTACTCCTGGCCAACCTTCTTGCTCAATAGCACCGTGGGGCGCGAGCCATCCCGGTACTCCCGGCGTAGCTCCAGCCGGCCCAGAAAAGGCGTGTCCGTCTCTTTGGCCAGCTCCTCCCCAGCACCGGAGCCAAACATATCGCCAGACATGTTCTCCACAATACCCAGAATGTTTACGTTCAACTTCCTTATCATGTTGAGAGAGCGTTTGGCGTCCAGCTTGGCCAGCACCTGAGGCGTGGTCACCACTATGAACCCGTCCAGACTCATAGTCTGCATCACAGTCAGGGGCGCATCCGATGTCCCGGGCGGCAGGTCAACAACTAAAAAGTCCAGGTCTCCCCAGTCGGTGGTCTGTAGGAACTGGTTTATCGCGTTGTGGACCATGGGCCCTCGCCAGATTATTGCCTCCTCCTCGTTCTGCTGGAAGAAGGCCATAGACATAACCTTAACGCCAAAGGCCTCCGCAGGAATGAACTTGCCATCCTCATGGGTAGAGGGCTGAGTGGCTGCTATCACTTTAACGACGTTGGGGCAGTCTATGTCAGCGTCCATGAGGCCCACTCGGTAACCCTTCTGGGCCAGGGTAACAGCCAGGTTCACCGCCACTGTGGTCTTGCCAACTCCGCCTTTGCCACTGTACACCCCTATTTTGGTCTTGATGTGGCTCAGGCGGTCTGTCATTTCCCTTTTCTGCGCCCAACTACGCTTGAGAGCCTCCAGTTTTGCCTTATCCTGGGGGCTCTGGGGACGTTCCTTCCGTTCTTCAGTCATAGGCTCATCCTAAGGAAAAGGCCCAGCCTATCTACATGCCCAGAAGCTGCTTGCCTTCTTCCGTGATCAGGTCTGGAGACCAGGGCGGATCAAAGACCATCTCCACCGTGGCATCCTCCACTCCCTCCAGCTCAGAGATAGACCATTCCGCTTGCTGAGCAATGTATGGCCCCATGCCGCAGCCTGCGGCGGTAAGTGTCATCTGAACGTACACCTCGTTCTTGTCGCTGACCCGCACGTCGTATATCAGGCCCAGGTCTACCACATTAACTGGAATCTCCGGGTCGTAGACCTCTTTCAGCTTCACCAGCACCTGTTCCCTGGTAATCTTTACCGCTTGGGTCATGCTCCACCCCCTGATACAGTCTAGCTTGTTACCACTGTCAAGATTGTAGCATATTGTTGACCAATGTGGTCAACAATGGCAGGCTAGCCACCGGCCTTGGATTATTCAGACAGCCACCAGCAGGATGCCGAAATACTCTTTCGCCCATGTCTCTGGCCCCTTTCTTTGCCAGGAAGGGGAGGATTTGTATCTGAGGTACACTCTCAGACTCCAGCCAAATGGGCTTCGCCCCTCTGCGCTCCCCGTTTTTCTACAACCGCTAGGAGTCGTGGACTCCTTTTGCATTCAGGTAGTCCACGGCTTGCTGTACCGTAGTAATCTTCTCCGCATCTTCGTCGGGGATCTCCAACTGCTGGCCTTCTTGAGAGAACTCCTCTTCAAGGGCCATGATCAACTCCACCAGGTCCAGAGAATCGGCGTTGAGGTCATCGGTGAACGATGCCCCTGGCACCACGCTCTCTTCGTCTGCTCCCAGCCTGTCGGCTACAATCTTCTGTACTCGTTCCAACACTGTGGCCACTGGTACACCCCCGTTCCTCTGACGTTCATGGTGGTTACTGTGTAACTGCCTGGGCCTCCATCTCTTTCATCACAGCGCCCAGGACTCCATTAACAAACCTCTGCGAACCATCACCGCCGAAGTGCTTTGCCAGCTCCACCGCTTCGTTGATGGCAACCTTAGGTGGCGTATCCTTGGCCAGTTTCATCTCATAAATAGCAACTCGGAGAATGTTCCTGTCTACCACGGACAACTGCTTCACCGGCCAGGCAGGGGCATGCCGTTGGATCTCCTTATCTATCTCTTGTACGTGGGCCATCACCTGAGCGGCAAGCTGCTGGACAAAGGCACGAGTCACCTTGTTGAACCGCGTTCGCTCCAACACCCAGGGCAGCGTATCATCCAGGGTATGCCCAGAAGAGTCCACTTCGTAAAGCGTTTGAAGGAGAGCCCGCCGCGCCTGTCGCCGAGCATCACGCTGACCGCTGGCACCCATGCAACCCCTCTGGTAAAGAACGCGCTGCTACCACAAGACCGACGCCCCACCTTCCCTAGCTTCCGCCAAGGAGGCTGTGAGCCGATTCTATGCCGTTGACATTTGCTATGTGGGCGTCGTCCGCAATGCGCTTGACCATGCCGCTGAGGACTCGCCCTTGACCGAACTCAACGAAGCTGGTAACGCCGGCCTCCGTCATGCAAGCTATGCCGTCACGCCATCGCACACACCCGCACAACTGCTGGACCAGCTCTTCCTTTACATCTGTAGCAGAGGTCAGTGGCTTGGATGTGCAGTTGGCTATGACAGGCGTCACCGGATTGCGAAAGTGGACAGCATCCAGCGCCTTTATCATGTCGTTGAGGGCCGGCGCCATTAGATAGGAATGAAAAGCACCGCTCACGGATAGTGGTATGGCGCGCTTGGCTCCGCGTTCTTTAGCCAGATCTATGGCCCTAGCCACCCCCTCGCTCTCGCCGCTAATGACAATCTGGCCTGGCGCGTTTATGTTGGCAACCTGGGTGCCGGTTTCCCTGCAGATCTCCCTTATCGCTGTCTCTTCCAGGCCCAAAATGGCGGCCATGCTTCCAGGAACCTGGTCGCAGGCCTCTTGCATTACGCGGCCTCTCTCCCGCACCAACCATACGACCTCGGAAGTTTCCAGGACACCCGCCGCGGCCAGAGCGGAGTATTCTCCCAGGCTGTGGCCCGCCACGAACCGTACGTGACGCCCCAGTGGTTCACCCACTTCCTCTTCGGCTGCGGCCAGACATGCCAGGCTGACAGTCAGAATCGCGGGCTGCGAGTTGATTGTGCGCATCAGCTCTTCCGACGGCCCTTCGAACATGAGATGAGTGAGAGGGAAGCCCAGGGCCTGGTCGGCTTCCTCAAAAACGTGGCGCGCTGCAGCGGACTTCTCGAACAGATCCTTCCCCATTCCCACTTCCTGAGACCCCTGACCAGGGAAGAGGAAGGCGGCATGTGGCCCCAAGAACCCGTTGATTTGTTTCTTCAAGTCATATACAGATATAGCCACTACACACTCCTAATGAAGAACAATAATTCAGATCGAACTCGCCAGTGCGCTCATTAGAATGGTGCTGGCGGCGCTACGGGTAGAGATATGGACAACGCCTGCCATACCTAGGTTGCTGATTGCTGTTCCTCGCGACCCATAACAATGACCTCGCGCCCTGCGTAGTAGCCGCAGCTGGGACATACGCGGTGAGACGGCCTGGGGATCCGGCAATGGGGACATACGGAGAGGGTGACGGGTTGAAGCTGGAAATGGCTTCGCCGCCTTCCTTGTTTCCCCTGGGTACGCTTCTTTTTGGGCAGTGGTGGCATGGGTTACTCCAAAGGTACGCCTTTCAGGATAATAGCCTAGTGATGGATTCCCACCGTGGGTCTCTCGTGCTGCTTTGGCAGGTGCACCGGACTTGGTTGCGATCGGACCCACACTCCGGGCATAGGCCAGCGCAGTCGGGCCGGCACAGAGGTTTCATAGGTAGTGCCACGATTGCGGACTGCCGCACGGCCTCCGTGAGGTCCAGGGTGTGGTGGTCGTCAATAATGAAGCTGGGATCTGTATCCTCTGGCAAGGGTGAAGTAGCACCCGTGATGATGTCCATCGCAGGCAGATATATCTCATCTAATTGGAGTTGCAACGTCAGTGAAAACCCCTTTAGACAACGGCTGCACGTGCAGACAGCGTTAGAATCCAGCAATCCGCTTACCCAGATGCCACCAGTAACATGCATGAGTTGTATCTGCCCATGCACTTGGCTGGTTCCCGTCTCGTCCAGAGGCGCAAACGCGGCATCCAGGGTAACGAGTTGACTTGTGCCCATCGTTCCTTTGAGAAGGTGGGCAACGTTGAATTGCATCATTGACAACGTGTAGACAGCCGACCTCACGACCTCTACAAACGATAATACTATAGGAGCGATGGCATGCCATGTCAAGGCCTGGGTCACCCCCTTAGGGCGACATGCCGGCCTTCACTCTTGCCTGGGAGTTGCATGTCGCTGCTTCTCCACAGCTTCGCGGATAAACACGCCAATCTGCTTGGTAGAGGCCCCAGGGCCAAAGATTCCCTGGACACCCATGGCTGTCAGCGCCTCCCTGTCCTCATCAGGAATGGTGCCTCCAGCCACCACGATGACATTATCCATCCCTTGCTCTTTCAGGCCGTTCATAATCTGCGGGAACAGCTCCAGGTGTGCACCCGACAGGATGCTGAGGCCCACAACGTCCACGTCCTCTTGCAGCGCCGCCTCCACAATCATTTGCGGCGTCTGGCGGATGCCCGTGTAGATGACCTCCATACCCGCATCACGCAGGGCCCGGGCGATGACCTTGGCTCCCCGGTCGTGGCCGTCCAGGCCAGGCTTGGCTACCAGGACTCGTATAATGTTGCGTTGCGTCATGGGTACTACTCCAAGGGGTAACTTTCTCTATCATACCTCGTTTGGGAAGGTAGGCAATGGCTGCATGAGTTCGCTGGCATGGTGATGAAAAACTCCTTCGACCATCCCCCTGACCTCCTTCCTAGCCAGGAAGGGGGAGTTTTGAATCTGGGGGATACCCCCAGACCCCCAGCGGGAACCGATGTTCCCTGCACCTTCCTGACTTTTGGGACAAGGCTCTTCGACAGGCTCAGGGCGAGCGGTATGGTAAGCTCAGTTTATCCTGAGCTAGCCGAAGGATCGAACCACATGAGCGGACCCCTCGACGTGGTGTGTTCCTGCCACCCCATCGAGTAGGGGTGTTTTGGGGACCACCTCCGTGCTTTCTGCCCGTCGCAGCAGAGTTTGAGTGATGCGCTTCGAGTCCAATCCTCTCACCGGATTACCAAGCGCATCCCCACCAGGAGCAGCGCAGCGCCTGCCAGGCGAACGGGCGTAATTGGTATATGGCGCAGGCCAACGGCCCCGAAATGGTCCAGGAGCAGCGCACCGATAAGCTGCCCCACCACGAAAGCGGCGATGAGGCCTCCTGTCCCAAGCCGCGGGGCAAAGGTGACGGCCGCGATTAGAATAGCCGCCCCAAGGAAGCCACCTATGAGGAGATAGGGCGGTACCGATAGCACCTGACCAAGGCTGCCGCGGCGCAGCCCCACGAGTAGAAGTGTCGCCAAGATGAGCCACGTAACAGTCACAGATACCAACGTTGCTTCCAGGGTGCCTATTCGACGGGCCAGGGATGTGTTTACAGCCGCCTGCAAGGCGATGCCTGTGCCGACGGCTGTGGCCGTAATTGCCATTGCTACTACCGAGAGGTTCATGCGTGGTCTCCTGTGTTTCTTGGTGACGGTAGGATACACCATACTAGTGCCCACTCGCGAAAAAGCTCGCCGCTATCTTCCTCCCGCTCATTGTGAACTCAGTTTATCCTGAGCTAGCCGAAGGATCGAACCACATGAGCGGGACTTGAAATGTGGCGTGGCTGCGCGGATTCATGGAGGGAAGTGCTAGGGTATCAGGATCACCTTCCCAAAGTTGCGCCGCTCCGCCACGTAACGGTGCGCCTCCGAGACCTGGCTCATGGGAAACACCTTGTCCACCACCGTCCTCAGCTTGTCCTGGCCACACAGTTCCATGATCTTGGCCAGCTCCGCCATGACGCCGCCATAGGAGGACATCTGGGTTCCCAGGCTGAAGCGAGCGAAGATGGCGTTCTTGCGACGCACTAGGTCCATGTCAGGCGCAACGGAGCTGCGGCTGCTGTTTCCCACAGTTATAAGCCGGCCCATAGGCGCAAGGGCCTGGATGCTTTTGGTGAGCACGTCGCCGCCTACGGTCTCCAGCACTACCGCTACTCCCTTGCCGGCAGTACAACGCATCACCTCAGGTAGGAAGTCCTGCTTCTGGTAGTTGATGGCCACGTCCGCTCCCAGCTCCCTGGCCCGGGCCACCTTTTCGTCCGATCCTGCGGTGGTGATAACCCTGGTCTTAAAGTATTTGGCTATCTGAATACCCGCCATTCCAACGCCGCTGCCCGCCGATTGGACCAGAACTGTATCCGCAGCCTCAATGCGAGCCATCTTGACCAGGCCGAACCAGGCGGTAAGGAAGGCTATCAGGGAGCGGGACGGTGCCTGCGCGGTTGGCCGCCACCAGCTCGGCATAGCCGCCGTATGGCAGCGTCGCCACCACTCGCTGACCGACCCGGCGATCCGTTACCCCCGGGCCAACAACTTCAATGAGGCCTGACACCTCCAAACCATCGACAAATGGAAACGAATGGATTACGCCACCGCCCGCGCCTTCGCGGGTCATTAGGTCTTTCCTGTTAATACCAGTTGCCTTAATCCTAATCAGCACCTGCCTGGGGCCTACCGTTGGGTCTGGCCTGTCCCCATATATGAAACTCTCTTCAACCCCGAACCCCTCAATATACGCCGCTTTCATCCGGACACCTCTAATTTTCTTCTGGCTACGAAGATTGATTGATTGGTTGATTGTATGGGTGTGTTAGCATGGCGTCAATGACAGTGAAAGCCGGTCAGCACCTGCTTGCAGCAGGTGAACACAGGCCAAAGTGCAGACCACCGCTTTGTGATTGTTCCATCCTGCAAGCCCCGCCCAAAAGGTACTCCAAAAGGCAGGTGTCTACATTGCCACCCACCCTCCCGACGCATGTGTTGTTTGGATGGAAGGACACCACCAAAGCCCCGAAAAAGAAACAGCGGAGGTTGACTGCCTCGTTATGTGTCTTGGTGATGAAATAAGATAGATACTTAAAACAGAATGTGCAGCAAGGCCAAACGGATGTAGAATCCTCCTTCGTCGCTTACTCTGCTAAACGTTCAAAAGAGGTCCCAATGATCCTTGGCGTGCCAGTAGAAAGCTACCCTGGGGAACGGCGAGTTGCCCTGGTGCCTGCGGTAGTGGCTGCTCTGACTAAAGCGGGGCTGGATGTCCATGTTGAGGCGGGCGCGGGCGAGAGGGCTGGCTTCCCCGATGCCGCCTACCTGGAGCAGGGCGCACGCATCGCCCAGACCCGTCACTACCTTTTTTCAAAGGCCAACATAGTAGCCTTGGTGCATGGGCCTTTTGCCGCCCCTGAAGCTGGCCATTCCCAGGCGGAGACTCTCCGAACCGGGCAGGTGATAGTGGGGCTGCTCAATCCCCTGGGGGATCCTCAGTCGGCACGAAAGCTGGCGGAAAAGGGCGTCACCGCCTTTGCGCTGGAGCTTCTCCCGCGAATCAGCCGCGCCCAGCCCATGGACGCTCTAACCGCCATGGCAACGGTGTCCGGCTACAAGGCCGTTATTCTAGCAGCGGCGGCTCTGCCAAGGCTATTCCCCATGATGATTACCGCTGCGGGGACCATCACTCCTGCCAGGGTATTTGTGGTGGGAGCAGGTGTAGCTGGGCTTCAGGCCATTGCCACTGCCCGCCGCTTGGGTGCAGTCGTGCAGGCATTCGACGTGCGGCCAGTGGTCAAGGAGCAGGTGGAAAGCCTGGGCGCCAAGTTCGTGGAGACGGGACTGGAGACCCAGGGAGCCGAAGGGGCCGGCGGGTACGCCAGGGCTATGGACGAGGAGTTCTACAAGCGCCAGAGAGAGGTGATGGCCCGGGTGGTGGCGGAAAGCGACGTGGTTATCACCACAGCCGCCGTGCCGGGCGGCAAGGCTCCCCTGCTGGTCACCGAGGAGATGGTACGTGGGATGCGCCCCGGCTCTGTCATTGTAGACCTGGCAGCCGAGAGCGGCGGCAACTGCGAGTTGACCCATCAGGGAGAGACGGTGGAGACCCACGGTATCACTATCATGGGGCCGGTCAACCTTCCATCCACTGTGCATTACCACGCCAGCCAGATGTATGCCCGGAACGTCACCGCTTTCCTTCAGACCCTGGTACAGCAAGGGGAAGTTCGCCTCAACTTAGAGGACGCCATTCTCAGGGAGTCCCTGCTCACTCATGGGGGAGAGGTTGTCAATCCCCGCGTTAGGGGTTTGCTGGGGCTATCCGTAGCAAATGAGGCTCCACGATGACAACCGAGCTTGAGGTCGGGCTATACATTCTTATACTGGCCGGGTTTCTCGGGTATCACATCATCACCCGTGTGCCCCCGCTGCTTCACACTCCGCTGATGTCCGCCACCAACGCCATCGCGGGCATTTCGCTGGTCGGCTCGCTGGTAATGGCTGGAGGCGACTACAGCACCACCAGCACAATCCTGGGCTGCATTGCCGTAGCGGCTTCGTCCACAAACGTGGTTGGTGGCTTTCTCATCACGGACAGGATGCTCGGGATGTTCAGGACAAAGGGTGACATGCGGGCGCAGCGCCGTGGCCTTGAACTCGGCATCGGTGCGGTCGTGGCCTTGGTGGTCATTATAGCTGGAGCGGTAGCGCTCATCGTATGGTCTGGGCAGCAATCGGGCAGCGAGGGGTCTGCACCCAGGGAGATAGCCGGACATGCATTGAGGTACTCCTACATTGTTTCAGCCGTCCTGTTCATTCTGGGGCTAAAAGGGTTGAGCTCACCCAGATACGCTCGCAGGGGAATGTGGTTGGCTCTGTTCGGCATGTTGCTAGCCATTGTGGGGACGCTTTTACACCCTGCCATTATCACATACAAGTGGATCGTCCTCGGGCTCATTATTGGCTCCGTGATTGGAGGAACGATGGGCCTGCGAATACCGATGACAGCAGTGCCGCAACGAACCGCACTTTCGCACTCGCTAGGGGCACTGGCAGCCTGCCTGGTAGGTATTGCCGAGTTCTTGCTTCGCCATAACGAGATGGGCAATGTGACCATGACGGCGCTGGGCTTTCAGGTGATTGTGGGAGGCCTCACATTCACGGGAAGCTTGATGGCAGCGGGAAAGCTCCAGGAGTTGTTGCCAGGGCGCCCGTTGACGTACAAGGGGCAAAACATAATGAACCTGGGCATACTGGCGTTGGTTCTCGGAATTCTCATTTATTATCTCACTATTTCACATGTGTACGTATTGCCATTCTACGTGATGATAGGGTTGGCATTTGTCTTCGGGCTTATGCTGGTGATTCCCATCGGAGCGGCGGATATGCCAGTGGTGATAGCGCTGCTGAACTCTTACGGCGGCCTTGCGGATGCGGCAATGGGCTTTGTGCTAATGAACAAGATCCAGATTGTCACAGGGTCGCTGGATGGAACGTCTGGGTTCCTTCTCGCTATGCTTATGTGCAGAGCAATGAACCGCTCGGCAATCAACGTGTTGTTTGGCGCGTTTGGCAAGGTGCAACCGCGGGCGGCTACCGCAGCCCAGGACG
>SHYF01000051.1 GCA_009692985.1 Dehalococcoidia bacterium | reverse complement strand
AAAAGCAGCGCAATAGCCGCTCACCGCGCCAGCATTTTCAGCAGATTAGCAACTCAGGACGCTAGCCGTTCTTTCACTAGGGCCTCTTCATCTGCCTTGGTGTGCACACGTCCTTTCAGCCGGGCGTCGCGAAGCTCTTCCAGCAGCTTGCCCAGCTGCGGGCCTGACGGCACTCCCAGACCAGTCAGGTCGTGGCCGTTGAGCCTGGGACGTATGTGTCGCCACTCCTGGACGTACCGCTGAGTGTTGCGCCGTGCCCCTTCGCTTTCGGCAAGCGCGCCAGCCACCTCGACTGCCTCCAGACTCAACTCGCGCAGCCGACGGCACACCACCGCCGGCGATGACTCCGTGGCCAGATATGCAGCCGATTCTCTGGCAAGCGCCACGTCTCGCACGACCTTGGCCCAGGTGGCAGGCATGTTCAGCCGCCCGATGAAGCCTTCCATATCTTCTTCCTTCATGGAGTAGGCCAGCAGCGCCAGGCAGTGAAGGGGCTGCGACAGGCCGCCGGCGGAGAGACGCGTCAGCCGCTGCTTCAACGCCGGCGCATCCGGCAAGGTTGGGTAAATCGCCGCTAGCACGCCCAGCCCCGCGGCGCGCAGTAGAGTTGGCCCCGCCTGCTCTTCGCGGAATATGAGGTCCAACTCTCTACGCAGACGGTCACCGCTTATGGTGTCCAGCATGGGCAGGTCGCGGCGCAGAAGCCTCTCAGTCTCCGGCTCCAACTGGAATCCCAGGCGCTGTTCGTAACGCACGGCCCGCAGGATGCGTGTGGCGTCGTCCTGGAAGCTGGCAGCGTGCAGCAGGCGTATCAGCCCCTGCTGGAGGTCCGACTGTCCACCCGTGGGATCCAGCAGCTGCATGGGGGCAGGATGCAGGCGTAGGGCTATGGCGTTGATTGTGAAGTCGCGCCGTGCCAGGTCGTCGGCGATGGCGCCGTGGTACACGGTAGGGAGGGCGCCGGGCTTCTTGTATGTCTCGCGCCGCGCCGTGACCACGTCTATGCTCTGGTTTTGGACGTGGAGCTTGGCCGTGCCAAACTGGGACCGGGCTACAACATCGCCAGAAAGCGCCCCGGCCAGAGCCGAGGCCAGCCCTACTGCGTTGCCCACCACCACTAGGTCAACGTCTTTGATGGCACGTCCCATCAGCATGTCCCGCACGACGCCGCCCACCAGATATAGAGGCAGGCCCAGCCGGCGGGCGGTCTTGATGGCCTCTTTCACCACCAGGTTGCCCGGCTGTGGAAGGGCTGTGCTCAGGTTGGCCTGTATGTCTGATGGGCTTGTCATGGCGACATTATAGGCTGCGGGAAGCAACCCAGGCTAATATCGCGTGCTGACAAAAGCAATGTTATTCTGAGTCCCGATGAATCGGGACGAAGAATCTTGTATGCCGACTACCTGCCAGACCCAACTACCGTAGAGGAGCCATCATAAAGGCTGGTAAGATTCTTCGCTTCGCTCAGAATGACATGGAACGGTGCAAAGCATAATTGCGGACAAACTGCTCCTGCATTGGCTCTTGTATGCTTCTCACCTTGCGAATGGCAGATTTGCCGTCCAGTCCATTATCCACGAAGTAGCAGGCCACTATGGTGCCGGTGCGCCCCGCTCCCACGCCGCAGGTCACCAGCACCTTGCGTCCAGAACCCACCATGCCGTGCATAAAGGCCAGGATGCGCCGTGCTTGCTCCGCCGTGGGGACGTAGGCGTAGGAGTCTATGGGATCGTGAAAGTCCACCATGCCGGCTTCGGCCACCTGCTCCGGCGTCACCTTCGACTTGTCAGCCGTTTCCAGGCGCACCAGCCCAGTGATGCCCTCCTGGGTCGCTATGTCGAGCAGCTCCTCGGGCAGCGGCATGGCCGCGCCTGCCACCCATGGGTCGAACCATCTGTAGTTGGGAGGTAGCGGCATGAATCTCCTTCGAGCATCCCCCTGGCCCCCTTCCTAGCCAGGAAGGGGGTGAGAAGTATATCTGGGGGATACCCCCAGTCCCCCACCAAAGGGGCTTCGCCCCTCTGGACTCTCCTTTTTCAGCAGCCTGCTAGCAGCATTATATCGCCTGTGCCCTTGCCCTGAGGGCGGCACTAATCGTAAGGTAGAGGTGAGATGGACGATAACGCCCTAAAGCAGCTGCAAGACTCTCTGGACCTCTCTTTTAGAGACCAGGGGCTGCTGTGCCTGGCGCTCACCCATCCTTCCTATGTGAACGAGCATCCGGAGGAAGCAGGCGTCTCCAACCAGAGGCTGGAGTTCCTGGGAGACGCCGTTATTGACCTGGTGGTTGCCAGAGAGCTTTACGAGCGCCTGCCGGGGCTGGACGAGGGAGACCTGACGGAGCTGCGCTCCCAGGTGGTGCGGGGCCAGGTGCTGGCCCGCGTGGCGCGCCGTCTGGGCTTGGGGCGACACCTGCTTCTTGGGCAGGGCGAAGCCAGTGCCGGCGGCAAGGATCGGGACTCCAACCTGGCCGCTGTCATGGAGGCCCTGGTGGGCGCTGTGTTCGTGGACCGTGGGTACGCGGCGTCGCAGCGACTGGTATCGCGCATTCTGAAACCTGAGCTGGCGCAAGTGCGTGCGGAAGGTGTCTCCAAGGACGCGAAGTCCCAGTTGCAGGAAAGGATGCAGCGTGATGGCAGGGGCACGCCTGGCTACCAAATGGTGTCTGCGGAAGGGCCACCACACAAGCGCAGTTTCACGATGCAGGTGGTGGTAGACGGCCAGGCGCTGGGTACAGGGCAGGGCAGTCGCAGGGTGGATGCCGAAAGGCACGCAGCGGCTCAGGCGCTCAAGGCAATGGAATGAGTAGGGGCAGGGCATGCCCTGCCCCTACCTTCACGTGCATAGTGCTGGATGCTATGATGGCTAAACGTAATAAGCTTGTCCCAGGAGGCAGTAGTCCCAGTGCCTTTGTTCTTTGGCCGCAAGGAGCGCACAGAAGAAGGAGTCCGCCGCACCAGGGAGACCTGGTTTGGCAAGCTGTCCCGCATCTTCCAAAGTGGCCATGTCAGCGCCGAAACGTGGGAGGAGATGGAGGAGGCCCTGGTCTCCGCCGACGTAGGCGTTGCCACGGCCCAAGCAGTGCTACAGCGGGCACGTGAGCGAGTGTGCTCCGCCGGCGAAGCCGCCACTCCTGGTCTTGTAGTGCAGGCGGTGAAAGAAGAGATGCTGGCGCTGCTGGGAGAGGAAGCCCCGTCCGCCAAAGGTCTCCTGGAGGCCGGGGAATCGCGGCCCAGGCCGCTGGTGGTGCTCGTGGTAGGCGTCAACGGCTCAGGAAAAACTACCAGCATAGCCAAGCTGACGCGGTTCTTCCAGGAGTCCGGCGACAAGGTTGTCCTGGGCGCTGCCGACACCTTCCGCGCCGCCGCCATAGACCAGCTTCAGGCCTGGGCCAGGCGGTTGAACGTCGAAGTTATCGCTCACCAGCCGGGGAGCGACCCAGCGGCGGTGGCCTTCGATGCGGTTCAGGCTGCCAAGGCCCGTGGAGCCGGCGTTGTAATCATTGACACGGCCGGGCGGCTCCATACGAAGAGCAACCTCATGGAGGAGCTGAAAAAGGTCCGTCGCGTGGTGCAGCGGCTGGATCCCACGGCCCCTCATGTAACCCTCCTGGTGATGGACGCCACCACGGGCCAGAACGGTCTGGCGCAGGCGCGGGCCTTCACCCAGGCGGTGGCCTGCGACGGCGTTTTTCTGGCCAAGCTGGACGGCACGGCCAAGGGAGGCGCTGTGTTCGCTATACGCCAGGAGCTGGGCTTGCCGGTCTTGTTCATCGGAACGGGCGAGGGCGCAGAAGACATTTCGCCCTTTGATCCGCGCCAGTTCGTGGAGGCGCTGTTCACACCGCTAGCCGTGGACTCGCGGGCATGAATGACATAGCCTCTGCCACCCTTTATAGCGCAACGTGCTAGATGTAATCCTCTGGCTCCTCGCCGTAGAACTCCTGGGCTTGCTGGCCTTCCCTATCCTCTATGCTCTGACGCCCTGGCTTCCTGACCGTGGGTATACCCTGGCGAAGCCGGCGGGACTTCTTCTGGCCTTCTACCCCCTTTGGCTACTGGCTTCCAGCCCGGTGTTCTCCAACAGCCTTCCAACCCTGCTTGTCGTTCTTCTGTCCCTGGCCGTAGCTTCCGGATACATGGCCTGGCGCTTGCGTGTCGGTTTGCTTGGCTTCTTACGTCGGGAATGGAGGGTAGTGCTTCTCTCCGAGTTAGTCTTCCTTGGCATCTTCGCCCTCTGGGCAGTAATCAAGTCCCACGATGCAGCCATCAACCACACCGAACAGCCCATGGACTTCGCGTTCCTGAACGCGACTGTTGCCAGCCGGCACTTCCCACCCCAGGACCCGTGGCTGGCAGGACACACGGTAAGCTACTACTACTTTGGATACCTGATATTTGGTGGCCTGACCCGACTGGCGGGCCTCTCCACCTCGGTGGGTTACAACCTTGCGCTTGTGTTGGTGGCGGCCCTGGCAGCCGTCGGGATATTCGGCCTAGCCGTGAACATAGTACGACTTGTGGGCGGGAGCCTGCGGGCGGCAGCGGTTAGCGGGCTTCTGGGCGTGTTTTTGCTACTGGGCATCGCCAATCTTGTATCCGGGCTGGAGCTTATAAGGGCTGGCGGAGGAGGCTCCGCAGAGCTATGGCAGTGGGTGGACATCAAGGGGCTGGATGGGCCGTTGAAGTCGCCGAACTGGTATCCCACAGAGCCAGGCTGGTGGTGGTGGCGCGCTACCCGCGTCATAGATACCGTGCAAGGCGGCAACAGCCTGGACTACACCATCACTGAGTTCCCGTTTTTCAGCTTCATGCTGGGCGACCTGCACCCTCACGTCATGAGCCTTCCTTTCATGTTGATGTTCCTTGGCCTGGTGTTGAACTACGTTGTGAGTCCCGCCAGGCCAGGTTGGCGTTGGTTGATTAGCTGGAGCGGCGCTCGGGACGCCCTTGTCATCGTTCTGGCCCTGGGAGCGCTGGGCTTCATCAACCTGTGGGACCTGCCGGTATTTGCGGCGCTGTTTGCAGGAGCGGCGCTGGCCAAGGCATATAAGGGGCAAGAGACCCTGGGCAGGGCAGCGAAGAGTGCCATTGCCACGGCTATCTCGGTGATACTCCTGGCGGTGGTGCTATATCTGCCATTCTACCTAGCTTTTGATAGCCAGGCCAAAGGAATCTTGCCAGTGAAGGAGTACGTTACCCGGCCAGTTCACTTCCTGGTCGTCTGTGGGCTGTTTCTTCTAATAGTTGTGCCATTTGTGGTATGGGAGTTGTTGGCCATGCTACCTCGCGGGTTGGGAAGGTGGCAAACGGCGGCCTTTGCCCTGGCCGTTGCGTTGGTTCCCTGGCTTATATGGACGCTGGCGGAGGGCATGATGGCGCTGGTACCTTGGCTTGACTGCGTTATATACAAAGGTGCGTCACCATGCACTGTGCCGGACATCGCCGGATTGGTCTGGCAGCGGTTTCTGCACCTGCTGCCCTTGATGCTATTGGCGGCAGCAGCGGTATACGTGGCGCTCCGCAGGCTTCATGGCGCGGCGGCGGCGGAGCCTGGCCCAACATCTGCTCCAGAACACCAGTCCCAGGGATATACTCCCTCGGCGGCCAGCTCCTTCCCGCTGATGCTTCTTGCCCTGGCGTTGTTTCTGCTCATCGGTGCGGAGCTCTTCTACCTGGTGGACATATTCAACAATCGCATGAACACCATTTTCAAGCTGTACTACCAGGCGTGGGTACTCCTTGCTGTGGTCTGTTCCTACGCCATATACTACCTGTGTTCCAGATACAGCGGCTCAGGCGCTTGGATTCGCTTCCCTGGGTACGTGTGGGCCGGGCTTGTTATCCTGGGGTTGGTGGCGTCCGTCTACTACCCATTGGCCGCCGGCTACACCAAGACCTCCGGCCTGGCTGGGAAGGCAACTCTGGACGGCCTCGCCTACGTGGCAAACGAGGATTTGGGGGAGCTCCAGAGCATCCAATGGCTGAAGAAGAACCACCAGCCCGGGGATGTTATCGTAGAGGCGGTGGGCGACGACTATTCCAGCTACGGCCGGGTCTCGGCCAGCACAGGGATTCCAACGATCTTAGGGTGGGTGGGCCATGAGCACCAGTGGCGCGGGTCCACCAAGCCTTTTGAGGGACGGTTGCAAGCAGTGGAGATGATTTACAAGACCGACGACCCCCAGGAGGCCAAAGAGATCCTCCACACCTATGGGGTAACGTATATATTAGTAGGGCCGCGAGAGAGGGCCAAGTACGGCATCCAGGGCATGGACAAGTTCAACGCCCTGGGTGATGTGGCGTTCCAGGAAGGCGATGTGGTGATATACCGTGTCCGAAAATAGCGGAACGGGGGTGGTCTTGGAGGCACAGGTGGAGGCCGTTGCGCCACCAGCGGCTGCGGATGGCCCAATGGATATCCGACTGCCATGGGCCAGGTGGGAGGTTTGGGCGTTTGTCATCATAGTGGTGCTGGCACTTGGGCTGCGTTTGTGGGCCCTGGGCGCCAGGGCCATCCAGCACGACGAAAGCCTTCACGCCATTTACTCCTGGTACATATACGAGGGTCGGGGCTACACCCACGACCCGATGATGCACGGCCCATTCAAGTTTTATGCCACGGCGGCAGTATACTGGCTCCTGTGGGCCAATGACGCCACGGCGCGCCTGCTGCCTGCCCTGTTCGGTACTGCCTTGGTAGCTGTTCCCATCATGTTGCGGCGCCGACTGGGCAGGACAGGAACGTTGGTGACATCACTCCTTCTGGCGCTGTCACCCACCATGCTCTACTTCAGCCGTTTTGCCCGCGACGATATGTATATGGCGGTGTGGGCGCTGCTGTTGGTGGCATTCATGTGGGGGTACCTGGATACCCGCAAGAGCCGATATCTGGTCCTATCGTCCGTGGCGCTGGCCTTTGCCTTTTCCACCATGGAGAACGTCTATATCGTGGTAGCCGTCCTGGGAAGCTACCTGTTCATCGCCTCCGCAACCGATGTGGTGCCCTGGCTGCTGGGGCGGAAAAGGCTCCGGGATTTTTCTCCAGGCGGCCAGTTCCTAATCCTGATGGCCACGCTGGTACTTCCTCTGGGAGCAGCGTGCATCGGCCTTTTTCAGCACACGTTGGGTATTACACTGGCGAACCCGGACTGGACTGCTGGGCCCGTGGGAATGCCCAAGGGTCCGGGATTGTACGTAGCTTTTGTAGTGGTGGTGACGCTATTCGTTGCGGCGGTGGCGATAGGGCTGCGCTGGCGGCCTTGGGTCTGGCTGGTCTGCTTTGGGGCCTTCGCCACCGTGTGGGTGTTGCTCTACTCCTCTTTCTTTGCCAACTTCCCCGGCGGGCTACTCAGCGGCCTTTGGCAGTCTCTGGGCTACTGGGTGGTGCAGCATGAGGTCGCTCGCGGCGGCCAGCCGTGGTACTACTACATAGTGGTGGGGTTGAACTACGAGTTCCTTCCCATGCTGGTGGGAAGTGCCGCCGCCGCCTACTACCTGGTAAAAGGCGACAGGTTCTCACTCTTTCTGGTGTACTGGGCGGTAGGCAGCTTCTTGCTCTATAGCTACGCCGGGGAAAAGATGCCCTGGCTCCTGGTCAATGTGGCGCTGCCCTTCATTCTCTTGGCTGGGAAGGCCCTGGGCAGCCTGCTGGAACGGGAGCCTTGGGGGCGTGTCACCCTCAGTCAGATAGACGGCCAAACTCCAATCTGCCCTGAGTGCCAGTGGGTGAACTATCTCGAAGCGCGTGTTTGCGTCCGCTGTGGCACAACATTACCAGTTGAAGCCTCCCCTGACTCCACCCCTTCTCTCCCGCAGGTGACGCCAACCCCAGTGGGACCGGTGAATCCCAGGTTGCGCCTTTGGCTTCGGAGCATCCGCTGGCCCGCCGTGGCGTTTACATTCATGCTGGCCCTGCTGGTGGCCGTAGCGGGACGGTGGCTGGTCCTGGCTCTTGCCAAGGAGTCAGGCATGAGTTTAGGGCTGAATTTGCTCCTGGCTTTGCTTGTCCCAGCCATGATTGCCGCGTGCATCTATCTGATATGGCAAGCGGGCCAAGGGAAACGTCTGGCCCTGCTGGTGGTATCCCTGGCGGGTGTTATGCTGGCCCTTAGCGTGCAGGCGGCCCTCCGTGCTGCGTACGCCAACCCCAACATGCCAGTGGAGATGTTGGTCTACGCCCAGGGTGGGCAGGACATACCTCAGGTTATGGCGGAGATTGAACGCCTGGGGCGGGAGACAGGCAAAGGGCGCAACTTGAAGATCACGGTGGACACGAACACGTGGCCGTGGGCATGGTATCTCAGGGACTACAAACTTGTGGGATACCCGTGCTACGGGAACGAAAGTGGGGCCTGTCGCAGCATGGACCAGACACCAGACGCTGACGTGGTGCTGCTGGCGGCCGGCAACCAGGCGTCGGCGGAGCGGTTCATGTCAGGCTACGGCATGCCCGTCAAGTACACGCACCTTTGGTGGTTTTCCGAGAGCTACCGTGGCATTACCCGAAAGACGGTCTGGGAAGGTCTGCGCAAGAGAGAGTCGTTGTGCCGCGTGGCGGACTACTTTGTGTACAGGAATTTTGGGTTGCCGGACCTGTCGGCGGACAGCTATGCCTATTTCCCCAAGGATTTCACTCTGGCTCCCGTAGGGCCTAACGTGGCCGGCAACAAGTCCCGCTGCTGAAGAGAGAGCGCCCCGCCAGCAAGTTGATTCTCTGTGAAATACTCATGAAATGTGACTGGGTCACTGTCCTATTGAGCATGGTTGATGTTAAAATTACTCCAGCGGCGTAGTTGCTAGCTAGTAGACGCCAGAGGCTTTGGCCTTGGTTACGCCATTTGCCAAAGTGCATGTTGCAATATACGCAACCTTATTCTATTATGCTTCAATCATTGTATTCTGATAACTGAGGTGACCAATGAAAAAAGCAGGGATTCTGGTCGCAGTGGGTATGGTAGCCTTGTTCTTTGTCGCCTGTGGTGGCGGTGGCGGGACCACCCCTAGCGGTGGCCAAACGCCTGGCCCAGCGTCCAAGACACCCACACCCGTAGCGGCAGTGGGAGAGCTGGTCAAGGTGACCGGAACTACGGAGTTTATGCTGGAGCCAAGCATCATAGAGCTGAAGCTGGGGAAGAGCTATCAGTTCCAGCTCCTGAACCGTGGAAACAACTCCTATCGTCTGCGCGTGCCGCGGTGGGACGTAATGCTCTTTGCTCAAGCAGGGAACGACTCTGAGGTCTCAAAGGTGTTCACTCCCGACGCGGCGGGGGTCTTCGACTGTTTTGAGGAGTTCAACGCCGCTCGGCACGACATGAGGTGTAGCATCAAGGTATCGCCGTAATCAGTCATGCTGGGCTGGCGGATCAAGAGGGCGTGTGGCCGTGCCACTCGCCCTCTTGCGTTTTATTCGATACGCCTTGATCCGCACTCGCAGGCTTGATGTGGTGTCTTAGCATCCGTCACCGCTCATCCTGAGCGCAGTAGAAGGACATGGGCGGGGATTAGAAGCGGGAATTGAACTTGATAGGACATCAGCCTGGCGGCTTGAGCCTGTAGATTCTGCCGTAGAAGGAGAGGATATACAGTTCGCCCGCCTCGTCTTCGCCAAAGGACGGTATCTCCAGAGCGGAGTCCACCGCCATTACGTTCTCCAGGAGCTTCTCGCCGTTATAGAAAAGGGCCCAAATCCTGCCGTTG
>SHYF01000050.1 GCA_009692985.1 Dehalococcoidia bacterium | reverse complement strand
ATTGCATTTCTGTGCGGGCGAATTGTTGCGTGATAGCAGACCTGAACAAGCTATGAACGCGGAGTTTCATTTCAGACGGGCGTTCACACAGGGAGATCGGAATTACGAAGCTCGCTTTTGGTATGCTCGTCAAGCGTATGTGAACGGGAAGCTGGAGGAAGCCCGTGACCTGTTCAGGGAGCTTCGGCTTGCGCCTCTGGATCCGGAGTTCAAGAGGCAAGTACGTGGAGTCATCGAGTCAGAGGGAAAACCGCAGTCGTTCACGGGTTCGATCAATCAGCTTCAGCCTGATTACGCTTTCATTCGACGTGATGGGCAGGGAGATGATGCCTTCATCCGCATCAGCAGCGCTAACCCTGTTGTCTGGGAGCGATTGAGTCGAAGTACACGAGTGCATTTCCATCTGGGCTTCACCTTTTTCGGACCCGCAGCTGTCGAACTCGGACTCGAATGACACTGGCGAGAGCGATGTGCTGGTGGGTTGGCTTCCTGTTGACGGTGGAAATTGAATCCCCGTAAGTTCTCCGTCCAAGCGTCACATATAGCAAATAGAACTTGCGTGTGAGTGAGCGGAGGCGGTAGTGCAAACGATCTGGGTGAACTGGTGGGCTTTATGGCTTGCGCCGCCGCCGCCGATGCCGCTTAGGCAGTGGCGTTGGGAAGTACACCGAGGCCCCCAGGGCGATCCTGGGGCCTAGTCGTCAAGACGTATCATAACAGGTGAGCCTGTCGAACCATACGAGCGGAGCAATAATCCCGCTCATCCTGAGCTTGTAGAAGGAAATGAGCGTGATAAGGCATCAACTAAGAAAGTGGGCTTATTCCCACAGTGACCATAAGTTGAGGGGTTGGCCATCCTGTACTTTGGTATCCCTACCTGCCGCGCACAGGCAGTTCCACCACTGCCTTGCTGAACACCAGCCGTTCGCCGCTGGGCTTCTGAACAAATACGTCGCACTCCACCTGACCCTGGGCATCCAAGAGGTTCTTGCCGGTAACAATGCCCTGGAAGTGGACCGGCGTATTGTGCAGCACCCACTGGCGGAACACCACGTCCAGCTTGTTGAGCGTGACCGAAGGGGACCAGTCAGTGACGAACTTTGATATCAAGGCGATGATGAACTGCGCCGGAAGCACCGCTGCCGGAAGTCCCTCCTCCTGGGCAGCACTATCATCGAGGAATCTACCCATGGGCGGCCCCCTGCGAAATCTATAGCCCATGAATGCCCGGACCTGCTCGGTGGTTATCACCACTACATTTGGCCCAATGGACTGCCCTACCTCCAAGTCCTCAAAGAACAACGGTTCAGCTAACATTTCGCCTCTCCCGCAGGTTGGCCATTCGCAGCGTCGTCGCACGAGACACGGCCACCTTCTTCCCAGACTGGTTGGTATAGGCCGTCTCCCACACCACAAACACCATGGTCCCTGAGCGTCCGGTCTTGGCGTAGACGTCCTTCAGCTTGATGGTGCTCTCCAGGATGTCACCTGGACGAATTGCCTCCAGGCTCTCGAAGGCCTGGCTGGCCACGGCGCCCACTTCGCCAAACTCCAGCCTGATATCTGGCCTGCCAGTGTCCGATGTGAGTGTCTGGACAAAGCTGGGCGGGGCTACCAGCCCGCCGTATCTGGTCTTTTTGGCTGCCTCTTGGTCGGAGAAGGCGGGATTGGTTTCTCCCACGGCCCTGGAATATTCCAGGATCATCTCCTTGGTGACTTGAAACGTCCCAGCGGGGTGTTCCACACCCAACTGGCTTCTGTCAAACTTGATGTCCCCTTGCGCTGTCAATCGGCTCCTCCTGCATCCAACATGGCATCCAATACGGCCATCTCTTTAACTGTCCGTACATTATCCATTCCCTGGCAGCTTGTCAAGAAGGCGGGCCACGGCTGCTTTTGGGTGGCGGAGACATGCGAATACCGTTCGGCCTGGGTCAGCAGACGGGCAAAACCGTCTTGGAGATGGGGTGAATGGTAGCCCTGCGATTTCGTTACTCCAGGCACTAGCAGACAGAAATGGTCCGTAATCCGCCTCATTGACATGGATAGCACGGCTCGCCTAGAATCTTATGGCGTCAACTACTACCTATGATAAGGCACACAGGGAAACACCAATGACTCAGCAACCCGCGCGCCTGCTGAGCGACATCTCTTCCGAGTATTTGGAAGCCCAAGGCGATACCGACCACTCTGCCGTTCAGCAGGAGCTGGTCCGCTTCGTCAGATGGTGTGGGCGCACCCGTGAAGTCCACACCCTGACACCCTTGGAGATAGAAGGCTACAGCGGCAACCTGGATGCGGCAGGCGAAGAAAGCAGTGAACGATTAGCCGTTCTCAAGGGGTTTCTCGCCTACCTGCACCGCAAGGGTTGGACTGAGGCAAACCTGTCGCCCCATGCCAAGCTGCGGCGCGCCGGTCGTAAGGGGTCTGCCTCATCGCGGTCACGTACCTCCAAATCCAACCAGCTTACAGCCGAAGGATACCAGTTGCTCCAGGATGAGATGGCTGCACTCAAAGGAGAGCGGGGTAACATCACCCAGGAGATTCGCCGGGCCGCGGCCACCAAGGACTTCAGTGAAAACGCGCCTCTGGATGCCGCCAGGGAACACCAGGGCCAGGTAGAGGCACGAATCCGGGAGCTAGAGGCGACTCTCAAAGGCGCTACAATCCTGGAACGGGGCAAAACAGTCCGCGCCAAGGTGACACTGGGGGCCCGGGTGGTGCTTTGCCAGGCCCAGTCGGGGCAGGAGGTATCCTACCTCATGGTGGAATCAAGCGAAGCCAATCCATCAGCCGGCAAGCTGTCCACTGCTTCACCTCTGGGCAGAGCAGTTATGGACCATGCGATAGGGGACGAGGTTGACGTGACTACGCCCCGAGGCGCTGTGCGTTATCTAATAAGTAAGATAGGGAACTGATACAATCCCTGGGCGAACACAACACTAGTGGCTATTTCGGAAAACTCTGTCCTCACTGGCCTGTTCTCACTGCGAGGGGGTGCGCGGGCGCAGCCCTGGACGGGAGGGTGGAAAGGACTATTTCGGTGTGGGGCCCAGGACGACAAACCAGAAGGTGGGTCTGTTCAGGCTATATGTAAGCCCGGCACAGGGGCTCCCTTTTTTGTGAGGTGTGAACTTGGTAGATAAACCCCTTGTGGCCGCCGGGCGACTTGGCGATTGGCTGCTGCTTTTGTCAGCCGTGGCCGTGGGCATCCCCGCGGTAGTCCTCAGCGGTATGATTACTATCGCGGGCGGCCCCGACCTGTATCCCTTGTTAGGCAGCTTCATCTTTGGCGCTGGAATAGTTGGCGCCGCCTTTCTGCTGGCCTGGGGTGCCGAAGTGGCCCAGCTTGACATCTCCCAGGCCCTAGCCCTGGCCGTTGTTGCCCTGGTGGCAGTCCTCCCTGAGTACGCTGTAGACGGATATCTGGCCTGGCAGGCCGGGGCCGACCCCGCCTCAGAGTACGTCGCCTACGCCACTGCCAACATGACAGGAGGCAACAGGCTCATCGTTGGGGCTGGTTGGCCTCTGGTGGTCTTGCTGTTCTGGCTAAAACGCCGGGAGCCGGTGGCATTGGGCCGCGACGTTTCCACGGACCTGGTGCTTCTGGTTGTGGGGGCGCTATTCTCCCTGTCAATGGTATTCACCGGGAGCATTGCGCTGTGGCATACAGCCCTTCTTTTTCCCTTGTTTGGCATCTATGCCTGGGTCAGCAGTCGGGCGGAGCAGCACGAACCTGAACTGGTCGGGCCGCCCGCAGCCATTGCTGCCCAGGGAGCCGGCAAGCGGCGCGTGGCTGTTGCCCTGATGTTCCTCTTTGCCGTTGGGGTCATCCTATTGTCCACCGAGCTTTTTGCCGAGGGTCTCATAGACACTGGCAAAGAGTTCGGAATAGACGAGTTCATGCTGATTCAGTGGCTGGCTCCCTTGGCCTCTGAGTCCCCTGAGATGCTGGTGGCTGGATACTTCGCCGTGCGGGGCAATCCTGGCGCAGCCTTGTTCATGCTAATATCCGCCACGGTCAACCAGTGGAGCCTTCTTATCGGCAGCCTGCCAATCGCCTACAGCCTCTCCTATGGAGCACCCGTTGCCCTTCCGCTCACCAGGGGGCCGGCTATCGAGCTCCTCGGCTATGTCATGCATAGGCAGCAGGTGGAGCTGCTCCTGACCATGGCCCAGACCATATTTGCCGTGGTGCTGGTGCTGCGCCTGCGTGTCTCCTGGCAGGGCATGGCTGTCCTGCTTGGGCTATTCCTGGGGCAGCTTGTTTCATCAAGCACGTGGTTCCGCTTTGTGTTTGCCATGCTTTTCTTGGGGTTGGCCTTTGTCCTTCTGCTGGCCGATGCGAAGCGCCGGGCGGGGATAGCCGGCGTGACCGGATACACCTGGAACTCCATCCGCCAGGGGCGTAAGACCCCAGGTTAATGAAAGGCAATTATCCCGCCTCAATACATTGAAGGCTGCTGAAAAAGGGGACTCCAGAGGGGCGAAGCCCCGGAGTCTGCCCTGAGCGAAGCCGAAGTGGTAGGGGTCTGGGGGTATCCCCCAGGTATCTCTTGCGCCCCCCCTCTTCCTGGCCAGGAAGAGGGCCAGGGGGATGGTTGTCCATACCAGTCGGGATTCATCACCCTGCTAGAATTACCTCGACCTACGTGGCTTCAAGGTATAATCATCTGGTGGAATAACCTTAGTAGGAGTTGAGGCCTACCGTGAATAACCGCTGGTCAGAGGAAGAGGCGAAGGGTCTCTCAGACCTGGACCTCTTGGTATACCAGAGTCGCCTCATAGGCGCCGACCCGGCTCTGGTGCTGTGGGGTGGTGGCAACAATTCGCTCAAGGTCACTCAGACCGACTTCCGGGGTCGGGCCGCTAAAACCATGCTGATTAAGGGCAGCGGGTCTGACATGAAGTCGGCCCAGGCCAGGGACTTCCCCGCCGTCCGCCTGGACGACGTTCTATCCCTGTTCATACGCTCGGACATGACCGACGAGGCTATGGTGGAGTACCTGGAACATTGCATCATGGACCCCGGTTCTCCCCGGCCCTCCATCGAGACGCTACTGCATGCTTTTCTGCCCCAGGCCAGCATCGTCCACACCCATGCCGACGCCATCCTTTCGCTGACTAACACCAGAGAGCCCCAGGAGGCGCTTCGCGGAGCCTTCGGAAACGATGTTGTGTGGGTGTCCTATCGGCGTCCCGGGTTCCTGCTGTCCAAAGAAACTGCCCTGGAGGCGCTGAAGCGCCCTGGAGCCAAGGGAATGGTCATGCTAAACCACGGCCTGGTCACCTGGGGGCCAACGCCCAAGGCCAGCTATGACGCCCATATCGAGCTGGTAACCCGGGCCGAGGAGTTCATACACCAGAGGGCCGCAGGCAAGCTGGTTTTTGGTGGTACCAAGGTTCCAGCCATCCCCAGGGAGGAGCGGCAGCGTGTCGCCGCGGCAGTAGCCCCCGTCTTGAGGGGCTTACTCACACCGCCTGGCGGCCCGCGTCTGCTTCTACGGTTCGACGACTCCGATGACATCCTCGCCTGGGCAGGCTCCAGGGCGGTGCGAGAGCTGGCGGAGGCCGGCGCCGCTACCCCGGACCACTTGCTGAGCACCAAGCGTACACCGCTCTTGGTGGAGGTCTCCGACCCATCCTACGCAGGCGAACTACGCCGTGCCATGACAAAGGGCGTGGCACGGTACCGAGAGAGCTACGCTGAATGGTACTCTCGCTACAGCCATGATCCCGCAGCCATGCGCGACCCCAATCCCAGAGTCATCCTTGTCCCTGGCCTGGGCATGTGGGTCACAGGTCGGGACACCCGTGCCATGACTGTGGTTTCCGACATCTACCACCACACCACCTCCATAGTGGCAGGGGCCCAGAGTGTCGGCGAGTACGCATCGTTATCCGAAAAAGACGCCTATGAGGCAGAATACTGGCCCCTGGAGATGTATAAGCTAACTCTCCTGTTGCCGGAGCGGGAGCTAGCCCGCCGGGTTGCCGTGGTAACAGGAGCCGCCAGGGGAATAGGCAAAGCCATTGCCCGCAGGCTGGCCCAGGAAGGCGCTCACCTGGTAATGACTGACATCCAGCCCCAGAGCCTTCAGGAAGCGGCAGACGAGATCAACCATGAGGTTGACGCGGGACGGTGCATCGCCGTGCCTCTGGACGTTACCAGTCCGGACATGGTGCACGCGGCGTTTCGGCAGGCGGCCCTGGCCTTTGGCGGCGTGGACATACTGGTCTCCAATGCTGGCATCGCCCCAACGGGCACGCTGGACCAGATATCCATTGCCGACTGGCAGAGAAGCCTGGACGTAAACGCTACGGGGCACCTGCTGGTGGCGCGGGAGGCTATGCGCATCATGCGCGAGCAGGGAATGGGTGGAAGCCTGGTGTTCATCGCCACCAAGAATGTCACAGCGCCTGGACGTGGCTTTGGCGCTTACAGCGCCGCCAAGGCCGCCGAGGCGCAGCTTGCGCGGGTGCTGGCCATAGAGAACGGCGCTTACGGCATCCGCAGCAACATCATCAACCCAGACGCCGTGTTCCAGGACTCGGGACTGTGGTCTCAGGAGCTACGGGAGGAGCGCGCCCGCGCCCACGGCATCCCCGTATCGGAGCTGGAGGAGTTCTATCGCCAGCGCAACCTGCTCCAGGCATTCATAACCCCCGGCGACGTGGCAGAGGCGGCGCTCTTTCTGGCCAGCGACCGGTCCGCCAAGACCACCGGCTGCATCATCACCGTTGACGGCGGTGTCCCAGAGGCCTTTCCGAGGTAGAGGTCCCGCACGCATCACTCGGCACGCTCAGAGCGAATGGAGGTTAGGCATGTAATTCTGAGCCGAGGGCGAAGAATCTGGCGGCGGTGTGGATCCCTCTTCTCCCCAGATTCTTCGGGCTGTGCCCTCAGAGTGACACTGGGGTATGCTCATGGTCAGCTTGTCGAACCATTGGAGGGGAGCGACATTCCCTGTCGGCATCGCGCCCAAAGTTGCAGCCCTTCGTGGAAGGTGCTAACATTCGCAGGGTTTACAGCCGCATGGCCATCGCATCAGCGGATATTGACAGGTAGGAGAAACGAATCCTTTGGGCAAAATCAATGTTGCTATCATCGGCGTGGGCAACTGCGCCTCATCCCTGGTCCAAGGCGTCCATAAGTACCGCGAGGTCCCGGAAGACGGCTTTATCCCGGGCCTGATGCACACCGTACTTGGCGGGTACCACGTAGGCGACATCAACTTCGTTGCCGCCTTTGACATAGACAAGAACAAGGTGGGCCTGGACCTGGCCGAGGCCATCTATGCTCCACCTAACAACACAATCACATTCGCCGAGGTGCCACCCACCGGCGTGAAGGTACGCCGTGGCATGACCCACGACGGCATTGGCAAGTACGTTGCCGACCTGGTCAAGAAGGCGCCAGGACCCACCGCTGACATCGTCCGCATCCTGAAGGAGACCGAGACCGACGTTGTTATCAACTACCTGCCCGTGGGTAGTGAAATGGCCACCAAATGGTACGTGGAGCAGATCCTTCAGGCGGGCTGTGCCCTGGTAAACTGCATTCCAGTGTTCATAGCCCGCGAGGACTACTGGCAGCAACGGTTCAAGGAGCGTGGACTTCCAGTCATCGGCGACGACATCAAGTCCCAGGTGGGGGCCACCATCATGCACAGGATGCTGGCCCGCCTCTTCTACGATCGGGGCGTGAAGGTAGAGCGCACCTACCAACTCAACTTCGGAGGCAACACTGACTTCCTCAACATGCTGGAGAGGGAGCGCCTCATGTCCAAGAAAATCTCCAAGACCAACTCAGTCACATCTCAGCTACCGTACGACGTGGGCGAAGGAAACGTGCACATAGGCCCTAGCGACCACGTGCCGTGGCTGCACGACCGCAAATGGGCGTACATACGTATGGAAGGCCGGACCTTTGGCGATGTGCCCCTGAACGTCGAGGTCAAGCTGGAGGTGTGGGATAGCCCTAACTCCGCTGGAGTTGTGGTGGACGCTATCCGGTGCGCCAAGCTGGCTAAGGACAGAGGCTTGTCAGGTGCCATAGGTGGCCCTTCGGCATACTTCATGAAGTCGCCGCCTATCCAGTACACAGACAGCGAAGCCCATGACCTGGTGGAGGCCTTCATCGAAGGAAAAGACCAGTAGCAGCCTGCTGACAAAAGGAGTAACCGATGGACACAATCAAGGTGGAGAACGGTAGGCTGATTATGGACGTAGCTCTGGATGCACAAGGCAAACCTAGTGCCAGTGGCAAGACTGTAGTGTACTTCAGCACCAGGGGCAACCAGAAGGTGAATGACGGCTATATCATTGGTGTCAACCTGTATAAGTACAAGAACTAACCTACATAGCGGATAGGTTAAGTTGGCTAGGTTAGTAGAAAGGACAGTCCCGAGTCCCGACTTATCGGGGCGCAGAATTACCTCGACCTATGTGACTTCAAGGGATGGTTGAGGCAGTCTACCCAGGCACGGACGCGCTACCCGGTAGTGGAGAGCCATGAAGATAGCGCTGGTTTCACCGTATGATTTCGCATACCCCGGTGGAGTAGTTAGCCACATCTCCAGCCTGGGGCGGCAACTGGAGCGCCTGGGCCACACAGTCAAGATACTGGCGCCCGCAGCTACCCCCAACTCACTTGGCCTCGACAACCTCATAGCCATAGGCCGGCCAGTCCCCATACCAAGCGGCGGCTCCATCGCCCGCCTATCCCTCTCTGTCTGGCTGGAACACCGCGTAAAGACCATTCTCGATCAGGAGCGGTTCGACGTCATACATCTGCACGAGCCACTGGCACCAGTCCTCCCTCTGACCGTGCTTTGCTTTTCCAATGCCGCCAATGTTGGGACATTTCATGCTTTTCATGGCAGCGGGCTCCAGTACCTGCTCAGCCGTCGTCTGATAGACAGATGGTTCCAAAAGCTGGACGCCCGTATTGCCGTGTCGGAGCCTGCCCGCAGGTACGTTAGCAAGTCATTCCCCGGAGAGTACCACATAATACCCAACGGCATAGACGTGGACCTATTCTCTGAACAAGTTCCGCCCTTCGATGCCTTCAATGATGGCAAGCTGAATATCCTATTCGTCGGCAGATTGGAGAAGCGCAAAGGGCTCAAATACCTGCTGTGTGCCTTTGGCCGCTTGAAGTGGCAATACCCCAACCTCCGTCTCATAGTTGCCGGGCCAGGCAACCCAGGCAAGGAGTGCTACCGCATAATGTCGGAACGCGCCCTTCAGGACGTGGTTTTTGTTGGTGGTGTGAGCGGCGACGCCGTCCGGCGCTATTACCACACAGCCCAGATCTTCTGCACGCCCGCCACGGGCAAGGAGAGCTTCGGCATTGTGCTGGGTGAGGCAATGGCCGCCGGAAAACCCATCGTAGCTTCCAACATTGAAGGATTCCGAGGTGTTATGACCGATGGCCAGGAGGGTTTCCTGGTGACCCCCAAGAACGAAGAGGCCTTGGCCCTGGCCTTGGAGCGGCTGATCCTAGACCCAGCCCTGCGCCTAAAGATGGGGCAACAGGGCAAGCGCACCGTTCAGAAATACAGGTGGGATGGCGTTGCTGCCCAGATAGTCCAGTGCTATGAAGAGGCTCTGGCTAGCCACCGTGCCACCCCTGCGCGGGAGGAAGCCGTTGGCGCTTAGGGCCCGGGCCCGTCAACTGCTGGGCAAATACTTTGAGATTCCCAGCGCGCGGCTCCTCCGCGCGGCCAAGCTCACTCCCAACGCCGTTACCCTGCTTGGCTTGGCCCTGACCGGCGTCGCCTCATGCGTAGC
>SHYF01000049.1 GCA_009692985.1 Dehalococcoidia bacterium | reverse complement strand
CATGGTAGCTGGCATGGCGCAACAAAAGGTCCAGGTAGGGTGCCGGGTCCGGGTTATCGGTCCTGGCTCGACGCACTTTGGCCGCACAGGCCATGTGGAGGCGCTGGTCTCCTACGTTGGTGGCGCCGGCGGCCCCTTCGGCGGCCCGCCGGAGTCGCGAGGCTGGCGCGTCCTATTCGATTGGCCTCTGGGCGGCCTGGGGTCGCGGGCTATTCTCCGGGAAAATGAGATAGAGGTTATGCCCAGGCTGTGAGGCGGTTTCAAGAATTATACCCCCGACATAAGTCAGGGGTTTGCATGCTCCGCTTAGCTGATACCCTTCGCCGAGTTTACCCTGAGTGCAGCGAAGGGTCTAAGGCATCAGGCTGGTGTTTGAGTTGGGCCTGTCATGCCTCGGTCGCCCCAACTGCATCGTGACTCCCTCGGCATAACAGGCCGAAACACCGCTCGTTTGGTTTATCAGACTTACCTTTCTACTCACCCCACCATCTCATTCACGAGTCGGCCCGGCATATACACCGTCTGTCTCACCTGATTACCGCTGCGGGCGACTGCAGCGCCATAAGCAGCTTGTGGGAAGCGGATGCGATTTCGTCAACCGCAGCATTGAAGGCCTCGGTGTTGGCGTGGGACGGCTTGCGGTATCCGCTGATCTTGCGCACGAACTGCAATGCGGCCGCTCGTACATCATCCTCAGTAGCCGGCATATCGGCGTTTCGCAATGTCTTGATGCTCCTGCACATGGCGGGTCTCCTCAATGAAAAACTCTTTCGACTATCCCCCTGCCCCCTTCCTGGCCAGGAAGGGGGTTTAAAAGATATCTGGGGGACACCCCCAGTCCCCTGCCAGAAGGGCAAAGCCCCTCTGGGCTCCTCTTTTTCAGCAGCCTGCTAGGGTGCACAACGAGTAGCAGCCCCGCTCATCCTGAGCTTGTCGAAGGATACGAACGGTATAGGGATCAGAAAACAGTCTCAGTTTATACGCCCAATGACAATTAGCGCCAAGACAGGTCGCTACCACTTAGAAGCAAACGATACACGCCCAGGTGCCCTAATTGCCAGGGTCATGCGCTATCTGGTACAGTAACTGACACGTCGAACTTAGGTGTCACACAGAAATAGGTCGCATATGGAATATCGTCGGCTGGGTAACTCAGGCTTACAGGTGTCGGTCGTAGGGCTTGGCACAAACAACTTCGGTGGGCGTACGGACGCCCAACAGGCGGACAGGGTTGTGCGCCAGGCAATCGAGGTGGGAATCAACATGGT
This sequence comes from Dehalococcoidia bacterium, assembly GCA_009692985.1. Taxonomy (GTDB): domain Bacteria; phylum Chloroflexota; class Dehalococcoidia; order Lucifugimonadales; family SHYF01; genus SHYF01. The sequence continues at coordinate 8,648 of SHYF01000049.1, read as the reverse complement.
GGATACGTCCGACAGCTACGGGAATGGCCTGTCAGAGGAGTACATTGGGAAATCAATAAAGGGCATTCGCTCCCAGGTGGTGCTGGCCACCAAGTTCCACGGTGCTACCGGAAAAGGGCCGAACCAGCGCGGCACTTCGCGCATCCATATAATAGAGGCGGTGGAGAAAAGCCTGAAGTTGCTTGGGACCGACTACATTGACTTGTACCAGGTGCACCGCCCGGACTTCGCCACGCCCATTGAGGAAACTCTCAGGACGCTGGACGACCTGGTGCGACAGGGAAAGGTGCTGTACATCGGCTGCTCCAACTTTCCCGCATGGCGCCTAGCGGAGGCCGCCTGGACCGCTCGGTCACTTCACCTGGAGACATTCATCAGCGCTCAGCCGGAATACAACATGCTAGACCGGAGGGCGGAAAGGGAGGTAGTGCCCTGCTGCCAGGCCTACGGCCTGGGCATTCTGCCGTACTACCCCCTGGCCAGCGGGTTCCTCACTGGGAAGTACCACCGTGGCCAGCCAGCCCCCGAAGGCACCAGGCTAGCTGGCAACGCGCGGGCCCAACAGAGCACGCTCACTGGCGCCAATTTCGACGTTCTGGAACGGCTGGAGACATTCGCCATAGAACGGGAGCACACCATGGTGGAGCTGGCCATAGCTTGGCTTTTGGCCACGCCTGCGGTGAGCAGCGTCATAGCAGGAGCAACCAAGCCGGAGCAGGTCGTGGACAACGCCAAGGCGGCAGCGTGGCACCTTACGCCCCAGGAGAAGCAGCAGGTAGACGACATATTGGACGCGATGCGGCGCGGCTCTTGATGCGCCTGACGGTATTGCAGGCTCGGCGTTGGTGAAGGGCGGCAGTTCTTCCACGTTCATCCTGAGCTGAGTTTACTCTGAGCGAAGCCAAAGGGAAGGAAATTAGCGGGATGATCACCCTAGCAGGGTGATGGGAAACACCCTCGACCATCCCCCTCGCCCCCTTCCTGTAGTCTTGTCTCAAAAGTCCTTGACCTCACCCACTGTATCCCCCTCTCCGATGCGGAGAGAGGGAGTTTTGAATCTGGGGGACACTCCCCAGTTCCCCTGCAAAGTGGGCTTGCCCCCGTGGACTCCCCCAAAGCTCGGTGTCATGTGTTTTCGTAAGCAGGTTCGGGACACCCACCGAGTTGCCTGCCTGCTACTGTGGAGCGTGCTAGTTCAAGGGGTCCCCCATTGCACCCACTTCGCTATCTGCGCGCCAGCAGGGCTACTCCACCAGGAGCAGCAGGTACATGAGGCCGATACCCGCCAGGATCATGGCGAACTGGGCCAGGGAGCCGGGCAGTTCGTGCTCATGGTGGAGCTCTGGGATGAGGTCGGCCCCGGCTATGTATATAAAACCTCCAGCAATGAGTGGCAGCATGAACGACGTGTAGCCACCGAACATAGGCCCCAGAAGCAAGGAGACCACAGCGCCAACCACAGCCAGGAGAGCAGATAGGAGGTTCATTAGCAGGGCCCGGCGTGGCGTGAAGCCGGCGTGGACAAGGATCCCGAAGTCGCCCAGCTCCTGGGGTATCTCGTGAAGGGCGACTGCCAGAGTTGTCGCCAGGCCAATAGGTGTGCTGATCAGATAGCTGGCGCCAATGATAACCCCGTCCAGGAAGTTGTGGAAGGCATCCGCGACCAGGTTGACGTAGGCCACGGGATGGATCGGATTCATGGACTGGGCATGGTGTTCATGGTGCCAGTGGAGGAACCGCTCCAACAAGAAGAACAACAGGATGCCCATGAGGACATACAGGGATACGAGGGCAGGTGAGAGGGAGTCTTCGAAGGCCTGTGGCAAGAGATGTACCAGGGCGTCACCAAAGAGGGCGCCAACGGCCAGGCTGATGAGCAGAGGAATGATCCTGTCCAAGCGCTGGGGACCAAGTATAATGGTCACCACGCTCACCAGGGAGATAAGACTGATCATGAGCACGCTGAGGGTGGTGTAGGCCCAGGCGGTCACATGTCTCTCCTGGCCGTGGGGTTGTTGATGCTCGGCATTTGTATCTCAGTCATAGAGCCTGTGTCCGACGTATGAGCTGGGAGTGCTCTAGCTTCCGACTTTTGGAAGGCAAGCCGGACAGAGCACGTACACCTCTATGCGGTGCCCCATGATGGTGCCTGTCCCGCTGGCCTCTAGGTTCATGAGCATCTGCTCTATGACGGACTGGCGGAACTCCTGGACCACGCCGCAGCCGACGCACACCAGATGGTGATGGTGGCCAAGCCTGTGGAAGAGGGTGTAGCGGGGTGCGCCGTCTTGTAGAGATAGCTTGCACAGCAGCCCCTCTTTTAGAAGCAGGCGAACTGTCCTGTAAATCGTGGCCCGTCCCAGCCCTTTGACCTCTGCCACCAGCTCCTCGGCGGTGAAGCCATCCCCGCGTGCCACCACGGCGTCCAGCACACGGCGACGGCTGGCAGTTGGCCGGTGCCCGCCGGACTCAATTGTATCCAGTATTTCTTTGGTTGTGACCATATTGATACTAGGTATCATTTAGTAGAACGGATTGTATGGCAGGACGGCTTGGCTGTCAACACGCACTAGCCAGCGTTCCGGGCCGGGCAGGTCATATGGATGCCGGAGCGACAGTGGCGGCGAAAGGGCGTTAGAGGTAACATCCTGCCATGCCACGCCCAGCAAAGAAGACCAGAATTGACCTGCTTATGGTGGAACTCGGCCTGGCGGAGAGCCAGCAGCAAGCCCAGGCTCTCTTGATGGCAGGAGACGTTACGGTCGACGGACGCCTGGTGGACAAGGCGGGAGTCCTTGTTAGCCCAAGCGCCAGAGTGGAGGTGAAGACGCCACCGCCCTACGTGGGCAGAGGCGGCATAAAGCTGGCTCACGCTCTTCAGACCTTCGGGTTGAAGGTGGAAGGGACAGCGGCGTTAGACGTGGGAGCCTCCACCGGCGGCTTCACCGATTGCCTGCTCCAGCACGGCGCGGCCCGCGTCTACGCCGTGGACGTGGGCTATGGCCAGCTACACATGCGTCTACGACAAGATCCCAGGGTGGTAGTTATGGAGCGGGTGAACGCACGCTATCCATTTCAGCTTCCGGAAGCGGTAGACCTGGCCACAGTGGACGTTTCATTCATATCGCTGGTCAAAGTGCTGCCGTCCATGGCGAAACAGTTGAAGAGCGGTGGGCAAATCATAGCTCTGGCGAAGCCCCAATTTGAGGCGCTACGCCGCCAGGTGGGCAAAGGGGGAGTGGTGCGCGATCCCGCCATCCATGCAGAGGTGCTGGCCCGCTTGATTGTCTGGGCCACACATCACCGATTCAGGCTGCGGGGAGTTACGCCATCGCCTTTGCTGGGAGACGCAGGCAACCGAGAGTTCTTCATACTGCTCGAAACCTAGCGCTGTGCCCAGTGTCCCGCTCATGGTGAGCTTGTCGAACCATATGAACGGGGGTGATACGTTTGCCGCGCAGACATGAATGGACCATCCTTCAACCTCGTTTGACCCTGCTTTCCACGGCGGGGTATAATAGTCCCGCAATTTGCCCCGAGGGTGATGTTTGACGCCGCACGCTGAACCCCGAAAAAGGGCGGTGGTAGAGAAAAGCGACTCCCTCCACGAAGCCTGTGGCGTTGTTGGCGTATACGCGCCAGGACAGAACGTAGCCCAGATAGCTTTCTACGGCCTTTATGCGCTGCAGCACCGCGGCCAAGAGAGCGCTGGCATCGCCACGGCCACTGGCAAACGCATCCACCACTACACATCCATGGGCCTTGTGTCCCAAGCGTTCCGCGAGAGCGACCTGGAGCGCCTGGAGGGGCACATCGCCATCGGCCACACGCGCTACTCCACCACCGGGTCCACACGTATCCAGAACGCCCAGCCTATCATAGCGCGCAACGGGCAGGTGGAGTTGGCTCTGGCCCACAATGGCAACGTGATAAACGCCCAAGAGCTCCGCGGGGAGCTGAGTGAAATGGGCTGCAACTTCACATCCAGCACCGATTCGGAAGTCCTGGCATACCTGCTGGCCTGCGCGCCCACCGATGATTGGGGCGAGAGAGTGAGCTACATGATGCGCAGGGCCCAGGGGGCCTACTCGCTGACCGTCCTGACTCAAGATACCCTTGTCGGTATTCGCGACCCACACGGCGTTCGCCCCCTCTGCCTGGGCAAGCTGGATGGTGGCTGGGTCATAGCATCGGAAAGTTGTGCCCTGGACCACCTGGGCGCCCAGTACCTGCGCGAGGTGGACCCTGGGGAGACGGTGATCATAGACCAGAGGGGCCTCACATCCATCCCGTACCGTGGAGAGTTGCCACGGCCAGCGCCGTGCGTGTTCGAGTATATCTACTTCGCGCGCCCGGATAGCCTACTGGGGGGCCAGCTAACCTATCTGTCGCGACGGGCCATGGGCAGGCAGCTTGCCCGGGAGCACCCGGTAGAGGCCGACATCGTCATTGGCATTCCGGATTCCGCCACCGCCGCCGCCGTGGGGTTCGCCCAGGAGTCCGGCATTCCATACAGCGATGGCCTGGTGAAGAACAGGTACGTGGGCCGGACATTCATCGAGCCGGACCAGCGGTTCAGGGAGCTGGGCGTCCGGATGAAGTTCAACCCTCTACCTGAAGTGATCAGCGGCAAGCGGGTAGTGATTGTGGACGACAGCATAGTCCGAGGCACCACAACCCCCCACGTGGTGGGCATGGTGCGCAAGGCAGGCGCTACGGAAATACACATGCGCGTCTGCGCGCCTCCCATCCGGCATCCCTGCCATTTCGGCGTGGACATGGCTACTCGGCGAGAGCTCATAGCCGCCAACATGACAGTTGATGAGATTCGCCAATTCATAGGCGCCGACAGCCTGGGCTACCTGAGCGTGGATGGACTGCTGAAGACCGTGGGGAGCAATGGCAACACCTTCTGCTCCGCCTGCTTCACCGGCAAGTACCCCATACCCGTGCAACTGGAAATGGACAAGCTGGCCATGGAGCGCCCGTAAGAGCAATCTCTTTTACATCCGGGGCGCGCTACACTATCAGACAATCGGAGTACAGGGGCAAATGCCCCGCTGGGGATCTGGGGGATACCCCCAGGTCCTTTTTCTTTCCCCTCTCCTTTGCCAAGGGCGAGGGAGCCCAGGGAGTGAGGGTTAGAGATGTCCTCGAAAGCCTACCGCGCCACTGGCGTTGACCTGGGTACCAGGGATATCCTGCAGCTTATGATTCCCCCTTTCCTGATTGCAACGCCCACGCACTATGGGTATACTTTGTGTGACACATTGTGGGACACGAGGTAATGAGATGCGAACCCACCTTATTCTTCCAGAAGAGATGGTGAAGGAAGTAGATGCTTTGGTCGGGAAGCGTAAACGGAGCCAATTTGTGGGGGAAGCGGTGCGGGAGAAGCTGAGACGAGAGAATCTACTGGCGGCTCTGGCAGCTACGGCAGGTATCCTCTCTGCTGAGGATTATCCCGAATGGGCTACTTCTGAAGAGGTCGCTGCGTGGGTGCATGACATGCGCCGACAGGATGACGAACGTTTGGAGAGGTGAAGCAGTGCCTCAGTACCTTCTGGACACTACAGTCATCGTCGACTATCTTCGCGGAAGGCGAAGTGTGATAGAGTTGCTGACCTCTCTAGGGCAAGCCGGTCATCGGCTTGGCATCTGTTGTGTAAGCATTGCAGAAACGTACGCCGGCCTTCATCCACAGGATAGGGCCAAGGCCGACCTTCTCATTCACGGCTTGGAAGTCTACAACATTAGCAGCGAGGCCGCCAAAATCGCTGGTGGTCTAAGATATGACTTCGCTCGAAGGGGAGTGACCTTACATATCACCGACGCCTTAATCGCCTCGGTAGCTATTGAAGAAAAGGCTACCTTAATTACTGCGAATCTGAAGGATTTCCCCATGCAGGACCTTCAGATCATGCCCCAACCTTAATGCTTGGGAACAAAACTTCAAGGAAGCTATGCTATGACCACCTACCGCACCGCCGGCGTTGACCTGGACGCAGCGGCTCATGTCAAGGAACTGTTCAAGCCCCACGTGCGCTCCACCTTTGGCCCGCAGGTGCTGGGCGACATAGGCTTCTTCGGCGGGCTGTTTCACCTCCAGGGATACCGCGACCCCGTGCTGGTGGCCACTACCGACGGCGTTGGCACCAAGGTCAAGCTGGCTATCTGGATGGACCGGTTCGACACCCTGGGCCACGACGTGGTCAACCAGAGCGTCAACGATGTCCTGGCCACCGGCGCAAGGCCCCTGTTCTTCCTGGACTACATAGCCGTGGAGACGCTGGTGCCCCACCAGGTGGAGGCCATAGTGAAGGGCATAGCCGAGGCGTGCCGCCAGGTGGGATGCGCGCTCCTGGGCGGTGAGACGGCCCAGATGCGTGGCGTCTACCTCCCAGGACACTTTGACCTGGCAGGTTTCATGGTGGGAGCTGCGGAGCGCGACAAGCTGCTGGACCCATCCACTGTCCAGGAAGGCGACACCCTCCTCGCCCTGCCATCCAGCGGACTCCATACCAACGGCTACTCCCTGGTGCGCGCCGTCTTCGGCCTGGAAGCGGACCAATCGCCGCTGAAGGCGTACCGGCAGGAGCTAGGCCGCACCCTGGGCGAGGCGCTGCTGGAGCCGCACCGCTCCTACTGGCCGCTGCTGGAGCCTGTTTTGCCCATTATCAGGAGCATGGCCCATATCACCGGCGGCGGCCTGGAGGATAACCTGGCCCGGGCTATGCCGAAGGGACTAGCGGGCCACATAGACCGCGATTCCTGGGAAGTGCCTGCGATATTCCGTATAATCCAGGCGCGGGGCGACATTCCCGACCAGGAGATGGAGCGCGTGTTCAATATGGGCGTGGGCATGGTGCTGGCCTGCGCCCCAGAGCACGCCGCGGAGGTACGGCGACTGCTTCCAGAGGCGTGGGTGGTGGGAGCGGTGGGGCGCGGTCGGCAGCAGGCATAATTGCTCGTGGCTGGGTGGCCTGGCGCAGCGGTGGTCCCTAAGGGCCACAGAGACAGTCGGCATGTCGCAACAAGTTGACCCACAGGCAATCTATTTGGGACGGACTGACATTCGGATTCCGCCGCTGGGTACGGGCACGTGGGCCTGGGGCGACCGCATGTTTTGGGGCTACGGGCGTAACTACTCGCAAGCCGATGTGGAGGGGGCATTCCAGACCAGCCTGACATCTGGGGTCAATTTCTTCGATACGGCAGAAATTTATGGGTGGGGCCGTTCAGAACGACTCCTGGGCCAGTTCATCGTCGCTGCTGGGAAGCCAGTGGTAGTGGCCACCAAATTCATGCCTTTTCCCTGGCGCTTACGGCGCAAAAACCTGATAGATGCCCTGCGTGGTAGCCTGAAGCGGCTGGGGATGGAGCGGGTTGACCTGTACCAGGTACACTGGCCTATTGCTCCGGTGCAGATAGAGACCTGGATGGATGGAATGGCCGAAGCCGTGGAGGCCGGCCTGACCAGGGCGGTGGGTGTCTCCAATTTCAGCGTCTCGCAAATGGAGCAGGCCTATTCTGCATTGTCGCGGCGGGGTCTGGCACTTGCTTCCAACCAGGTTGGTTACGGCCTGCTCAACCGGGCGCCCGAGCGTACTGGGCTTCTGGCTGCCTGCCGGCAGATGGGCGTGACGCTTATAGCCTACAGCCCCCTGACTCAAGGTATATTGACAGGTAAATATACTTTAGAGAACCGCCCGCCAGGGCTCAGAGGCCGTCGGTACAGGAGCAGCCGCTTGGCTGCGATACAGCCCCTCATCCAGCTGCTGCATCACATAGGGGAGGTCCATGATAGCAAAACGCCTGCCCAGGTGGCCCTCAACTGGGTGATCTGCAAAGGTGCTGTGCCTATTCCAGGGGCGAAGACCGCACGACAAGCACAAGAGAATGCTGGTGCTATTGGTTGGAGCCTAAAGCACGACGAAGTTGCCGCCCTGGATGAAGCCAGCCAGCTAACGAGATGGTAAACTGATGGGGCGGCGGAGCCGCACACAGCTTGTACATGAGAGGGAGACATTTGAAAGCACTGATTAGCGTCTACGACAAGACCGGCGTGGTGGAGTTTGCGCGAGGCCTGGTGGGCCTAGGCTACGAGCTTGTAAGCACCGGCGGCACCTATAGCGAGCTGGCAAAAGCCAAGCTGCCTGTGCAGCAAGTGTCCGACCTCACCGGCTTCCCAGAGATCATGGATGGCCGTGTAAAGACCCTACACCCAAAGATTCACGGGGGCATCCTGGCACGTCGGAACAACGCCGGAGATCGTGCAGCCCTGGCCAAACACGGCATAGACACTATTGACCTGGTGGCGGGCAACCTCTACCCCTTCCGCGAGACCATCAGCAAGCCCGGCGTGACCCTGGAAGATGCCCTGGAGAACATAGACATAGGCGGCCCCAGCTTCATACGGGCGGCGGCCAAGAACTTCCCCCACGTTGTTGTGGTTGTGGACCCCGCCGACTACACCCGGGTAGTAGAGCGGCTTGGCTCAGGCTCGGTGTCGCAGGAGGAGCGCAGGGCACTGGCGGCCAAGGCATTCCAGCACGTGGCTTCCTACGATACAGTAATCGCCCAATCCCTGCGTGGCACCGACGACCCATTCCCGCAAGAATTGACCCTGGCATTCCAACGCCAGCAGT
>SHYF01000048.1 GCA_009692985.1 Dehalococcoidia bacterium | reverse complement strand
CTCCAGTCAGAAGAGGTCGTATTTGCCGGAACAGCCGCTACGCAGACTGAGCCGTGGCTCCCACAAACTCCCAGACCGCGCTCACCACAGCATCTGGCTGCTCCTCCGGGACAAAGTGGCCAGTGTGGGGTACCATTACGTGTCGAAAGGCTGGCGCGTTTTTCTTGAGTGTCTGTAGCACCGGTGAGTCCAAAATGAACGGGTGGTTGCTGGCCCGGGTGACAAGAAGGAGAGGGCATTTCAATTGGCTGACCCCGTCAACCATCCAGGATGGAATGTCGCCATCATAGAATTGGGCCTCCACCTGGGGAGCGCATTGCAACTCCACCTTGCCATCTTCCCTTATCCTTGTTCCTCCTTCGATGTACGCCTGGAGGGTATCCACACGCCAACTCTTGAACGGATCTCTGCTGTGATAGCTCTGGAACAGCTGCTCCCGGCTGTCCCACACCGGTCGCCGTTTGAGGGCGCGCTCCGCCATGGGATTGACGTTGCGGCCATCCGCAGATACTGACCCCGGCCTGGGACCGAAGGAGATGGTTGGCTCGACCAGTACAAGTCCAGAGATGCGCTCATGCCTCTGAGCGCCGCCAAACACGGTTACTCCGCCGCCGCGGGAGTGGCCCATCAGCAGGACGTTGTCAAGCTGCATGGCATCAATGAAGGCAGGAAGGTCTCCAGCCACTTGCTCCCAACGGTACTGGCCCTGGGGCTTGTCCGATTCGCCGTGGCCCCTTAGGTCCATAGCCAGCACCCGGAACCTGGAGGAGAGGGCTTCTGCTATCGGCGTCCACGTCTGAGCGCACAGACCAGTGCCGTGGAGCATCACTATGGGCGGGCCGTCTCCAGGCCACTCCAGGTAGTGGAGACGTATGTCAGAGGTCTGAACAAACTTGCTTTCCAAGAGTCTCACCTCCAACCTTTCTAGTGTCGGTGTCCCTGAAGTTCGCCAACAATGTCATTGCGAGGCCCTACGAAGGAGGGCCTCGCAATCTAGTGGCGGGGTTTACCCCTTCTCCGGATTGTTTCGTCGTCCCGATGCCATCGGGACTCCTCGTGTAGGCATCGGCTGCCGCCTATCTGGGGACAGATAGCGGACGTGGGTGCCCTTCCATGCCCACCCACACCTCGCCGTTTTCAAAAAACTCTTTCTTCCAGATAGGTACGTCTTGCTTGATGCGGTCAACCACGTACTGGCAGGCGGCGAATGCCTCCGCCCGGTGTGGGGACGCCACGGCCACAACCAGGCTGACCTCGCCTATCTCCAGGCGGCCAAACCGGTGGGCGATTGAAACGTCGGTGATGCCCCAGCGCTCCTTAATCTCCTGGGCTATGCGCGCCAGTATTTTCTCGGCCATGTCCTCGTAGGCCTCGTACTCCAGGTAAAGGACGCGGCGGCCGGCGGTCTCGTTGCGGGTGGCGCCCAGGAAAGTTACGATGCCGCCGTTGGCGTCACCATGGACAGTGGCTGTGATGGCATCGGGGTCCAAGGGCTTTCTGGTGAGCAGGATCAAATGGTGTCTCCAGTCTGGATGTCAGGAGCGCCGCCGCTGACAGGCGGAATCAGCGCAACCTCGTCGCCGTCGTGCAGGAGTTGCGACTGCTGGACGTACTCTGTGTTGACGGCCACCATGGTGTGGGCGATTCCATCCAGCAGTGCAGGGTATTGGTGCGCCATCTCCTTCATTAGGTCCGCGACGGTGGAATGCTCTGGCAGCACAATGGTCAACTCGGAAGCACCCACCTTCTCGCGCAGAATAGCGAACAGCCTAACACGTGCTTTCATAGTGTGATTTGGTGCCCAGGTTATTATATGCAGGTTTGAAGCTGAAAAGCAGGCGGCGGGGTGAAATGGAGCGGGGGACGGGATTCGAACCCGCGACAACCTGCTTGGGAAGCAGGAGCTCTACCACTGAGCTACCCCCGCTTGCCGACTGGAGTATTGTAGCACGGCCTGGGCAACCCGACCAAGCGACTATGCTTACCCTTCAGCCAACCCAAGCGCACGGCCCCACTATATTGACACCCCGCTTCTCCACTCATACTATGCACTCAGATTATTCCAGTTGGAAGTCCAGGAAAGGGGTGCAGCGTGCTGTTCAGCTTAGATGGCATGATTCCCAAGGTACATGAGTCGGCATTCATAGCTCCTACGGCGGTGCTTATTGGTGACGTGGAGGTGCAGGCGAACGCCAGCGTATGGTGGGGCTGTGTGCTCCGGGGCGATTCGGGCAAGATAATCATTGGCGAAGGTACGAACGTGCAGGATGGGTCTGTCCTGCATGAGGTGACTACCATAGGCAAGAACTGCGTCATTGCCCACCTGTGCCTGGTGCACCGGGCCGTGGTGGGGGATAACGTACTCATCGGCAACGGCGCTCTGGTCTTTGGCCCGGTGGAGATAGGCGCGGGCTCTGTGATTGGCGCTGGGGCGGTCGTCGTGCCCAACACCAAGGTGCCGCCCAACACGATTATGCTGGGCGTTCCTGCCAAAGCAGCTGCCGAGGCAGTGGAGCGCCATCACCGCGATACGGAGCAGCTAGCTGCCGGCTACCAACGAAACCGGGCGCGGTACTTGCAGGGACTGACCCCAATAGGGGACTGGAGCCACTGGTTGAAAATGGTTAAATAAGGGAGGCGAGATAGCCATGTTTACACGCATTCATCACCTGGGGATGGTTGTAGGCGACCTAGAGGCAGCCAAGAAACTGTGGCTGGACACGTACGGCTTCAAGCTGGACGAGTCGAGGTCGCCATTGCCGAGGGGACGCCACGTGGACCTGGACGACGTGAACATACTTGACATCCCGGTGGGGGAGAGCGAGGTGGAGATAAGCGTGGCCAACGACGCCAATAGCGGCACAGGCCGTTTCCTGGCGCGGCGGGGGCCCGGGCCTCATCACATCTGTGTCTACTCCGATGATATTGACGTCGACGCCAAGCGGCTATCGGATGGCGGGCTGCAGGCCGTCGTGCCGCCGAGGGGGAGTCGGGACCAGGATGGCGGCTCCCGTGTGGCCTTCTACCACCCACGAGGCAACCTGGGCTTTCTGCTGGAGGTGTGGCAGAACATGCCGGTGCACGGCGTTGTGCCTAAGCCGCCCAGGGGACGTGGGGGCCGCCTGACCAAAATCCACCACATAGGCGTGGTATGCGCCACTCTGGAGGAGGCGCGGCACCTGTTCGTTGATGTGTACGGGCTGAAGGTGGACTCGGCGCACACGCCCTTGCCCAACGGCCGGCATGCGGCCAACGACAACGTGCGCATCCTGGAGTTCCCTATTGGTGAATCTAGGATTGAGGCGACTGTGCCGCAGGACGAGACAAGCGGGACGGCGCGGTTCCTGGCGTCGCGAGGGCCAGGTATACACCACGTCTGTTTCTACTCGGAGGACATTGAGCACGACGCCAACCGACTCAAGACGGCGGGCCTCCAGCAGATTGGCACGGTGACGGTGGCGGAGGGTGGCAGGGCCAAGGTGGCGTTCTTCCATCCCAAGAGCAACATGGGAATCCTGGTGGAGCTGTGGCAGGACGTGGCGGCCAGGTAAAGGGAAGCGGGCATACGGACATAGGGGCAAAGCAGGCTCTGGAGGCAGAGCTCCTAGCAGGCTGCTGAAAAAGAGGAGTCCAGAGTCCCGACGTGTCGGGATTCTGGTGGGGGTCTGGGGGTGTCCCCCAGGAAAAACCTTCTTCCCAATTCCTCGAAGAAGGGCGTTGTTTCAAAAGTCAGAAAGGCGCAGGGAACCTTGGTTCCCGCTGGGGGTCTGGGGGTATCCCCCAGATTCAAAATTCCCCCTTCCCTCTTAGAGAAGGGGGATCAAGGGGGTTAGGTAAAAGACTTTTGGAACAAAGCCTCGAAGAAGGAAGGGGGACCGAGGGGGATGGTTGGAGGAGTTTTCCTGTACCCTGCTAAGAGCGTTGCTCCGAATCTTCTTGTATCAACTGCTGCCTGCCAGGCTTCCGGCTGAGAAGATAGAGCAGGGATGCTCCGAAGCACGCCGCTGATATAGCAATGAACGCGCTGCGATACTCGCTGGTCGAATCGAAGAGGCGGCCCACGAAAAAGGGGCCAGTGGCGAATCCAACAGTGCCAACGGCCTGGATTGTCTGCTGTATGGTGGCGAAGAACCTACGCCCAAAGTAGTCGGCCACCATTGCCATGGTCACTGGGAAGACGGCGAAACCCACTCCGAAGAGGAGAGCATACAGATAGACCAACCCAATGCCCTGGGCAAGGCCGAGCACTAGGGTCCCCACGGCCATAATGGCCACGAACGCTCCCAATAGAAGGCGCTTGTCGTACCGGTCCCCCAGGTATCCCATGAAGGGGCGTCCCACCGCACTGAAGAAGGCCATCAGGCCCAGCGCGTTGGCGGCAGTCTGGGAGGTGAAACCGCGATGAGTCAGCAGAGGTATCTGGTGCGCCATCACCGAGCTGTTGGTCAAGGAAAGCCCAATCCCTGCCAAGGCCAGCATCCAGAACGCCCTGGTCTTCACAGCCTGGGTAAGCGTGAAATCTGCCGCCGGGTCCGCCAGGCTTGCACCCCCAGCATCGCGCCCAACCTGGCCCGGGTGGGAGGTTGACGCTGCTTGCGGCGAAGCGCCATCGGGCAGGTAGCCGTAGGGCTCCGGCTTGTGCCGTATCGCCAGGCACAAAGGCAGCGCTGTTACCAGGTAGACCAGCCCAAAGATGGTGGCAGTCTGCTGCCATCCGAAATGGTTGACCAGCCAGGCGCTGGATGGGGCGATGACTGCGCCACCAGCTACCCACGCGGTAGTCAGAATGGCCAGCGCAAAGGCACGGCGCCGCTGGAACCAGTTGGCCACGGCAGCGCTGCCTCCAATAAAGACCGGCCCCGTAGCCACAGGCAGCAATAGTCCGAACAAGAGGTAAAAGAGCGGCAAGGAGCTGATGAACCTCACCAGCAAGAAAGCTATTCCAGTTAGCACCACACCAGCCATCATTATCAGGCGCGGTCCAAAACGGTCCACCAGATACCCAACCAGAGGCCCAAGAAAACCACCGCCTATGGCTCCCAATGAGAAGGCGGCGGAGAGCGCCCCCATACCCCATCCGTACTCCTTGGAGAATGCGTTTAGGAAAATGCCAAATGTGAATGGATAGGCAGCGCCGTATAGCCAGAGGATGGAAACTGCCACAACTATCCACCACCCGTAGAATATCCGTTGCCTTTTTACGGGTAAGGACATCACGATTGACTGTGCAGGGTCAGACGTAGACATGGCAGACATTCTATCACGGGCAGGCGAGGCATAGCTCGTAGCCTTCAAAGTATCTGCATCGGCTAATACTTGTTCGAAATTAGTGAGGGGTAAACCAAGGCGCAGGCTAACCCAGGCCGCTCATTTCCTTCCCTTCGGCTCCGCTCAGGGTAAACTACGCTCAGGATGAGCGTGCACAAAGCTACAATGGTCGCCAGCACACCCCTAACGGAACAGGCCATGTTTTCGCAGACCAATAGCATTAGGAGATGGCAAATTGCCGTTGAAACTTTCAGGCTGTGGCTATTCTCTTTCTCAAACAAGTCTTAGACTATTGACAAATCGCGATGCGCCCTGTAGCGTATCTAATTGAAATTGCAGACGGGTCTAGAGCCTGTCTCCACAAGGAGCGCACCGATGACGAATAGTCCTGGTAGTTTGAGTGGACCGAGTTTTTCTGGCGACATGCAGGAAGGGCCTGCTTCCATAGCTGTGGTAGGCGTGGGCGGGGGTGGCTGCAACGCAGTCATGCGTATCATGCGGGAACGGACCGTTCCCGGCGTGAAGTACGTATGCGTGAACACCGATGTCAAGTCGTTGAACAGCGTTCGCGGAGCTACGGTGGTGCAGATCGGAGAGCAGGTGACCCGTGGCATGGGTGCGGGCGGCAATCCAGAGGTGGGACGTGATGCGGCGGAAAAAGACCGCGTGAACCTTCACAGGGCCATAGGGCATCCGGACCTGATATTCCTTACCGCGGGCATGGGCGGCGGCACTGGCACTGGCGCAGCCCCCGTGGTGGCCGCAATCGCCAAACAGACCGGCGCCCTAGTGGTGGGGTTGGTTACTACACCCTTCTCCTGGGAAGGTTCCCGTCGCCTTGCGTCGGCCATGGCGGGCGTTGGCAGGCTCCAGGAGTCCGTGGACAGCCTTATCGTCATTCACAACGACCGGCTCTTGCAGTTGTTGAACAAGGACGTTTCCATGGAAGAAGCACTCCGCAGGGCCGATGAAGCAGTGATGTACGGTGTGCTTTCCGTAGCGGAACTGGTGAACGTGCCTGGTGAGATCAACGTAGACCTGGCGGACGTCAAGACGATTCTGGCTCTGCCTGGCAGGGCATTGATGGCTATGGGCGAAGCGCCGGAACCCAACGGAGCGCTAGAAGCCGCCAAGACAGCTATCTCCAATCCGCTCCTGGACCTATCCATTGACGGAGCCCAGGGTGTTCTGTTCTGCATAAACGGCGGACCAAAGCTGTCCCTTGGGGAAGTGAACGCAGCGGGCGAACTAATTGCATCCAAGGTAAGCCCCAAGTCCATCGTCTTTTTCGGCATGGTGAATGACGAAAAGATGCAGGACCGCGTGCGGATCACCCTGATCGCCACCGGGATTCCAGAGAGCAATGGCCGTGCTAAGGAGCGTAGCGCATGGGAGGGCCAGGCGAGTTCTACTGCACGTCAAGGCACGTCCACTGGCGTAGGCTCCAAAGCCCGCTCCTAAGGCTGGCCTGAAAACGGACAATATCTCTTCACAGGAGCCGTGGGGTAGGTAGAACCTCACGGCTCCTGTGGTTTATCGTCTTGCGCCTCATCCCCATATCCCTTATGCTTCAATATGTTGCCTGGATCCAACCTTGACTTCAAGAAGGTAGGCCACCGTAGCTCAGTGGTAGAGCAGCTGTTTCGTAAACAGCAGGTCACCCGTTCAAATCGGGTCGGTGGCTCCACCACCGCAACTGTAATTCGTGCGTAAGTCGATACGCGTCATCTCCAGTTAGAGAGGCTGGCAAATGAGCAAGCTGCTGGAACGTCTGGACCGAATAGCTAAGGGTGCTGCTCCCGCAATGGGGTTTGGACCCCAGGGAAACAGGGAGCCTGTTCCAACCCTCGCGCTTCTGGCATGGCTGACAGGCACGAACCAGAGGCGTAACTCTACTGTAGCTAAAGCGGGCCTGGACGCTATTGTGCTGCCTGGCGCCCCCGCTGGTACCACAGGAACGGCACAGCAGCTCAAGTCGCCGGAAGGGGCCGTCTGGGGTGTAGCCGTCGTGGAGACGGGACAGGAGAGCCTGCAAGCCTATAAGGAACAGGGGTGCGATTTCCTGGTGTTTGGCATCGAGGGGACCAGGGTAGACGCCCTGGAGGAAGGCCCGTGTGCCAGGATTCTTCGCATTCCCGCGGACCTGCCCGAATCCCAGCTACGGGGCCTGGAGGACCTGCCTGTAGACATAGTCATACTGTGCAAGCCGGCGCCTGAAGGCCCACTGAGCCTGGCGCACCTTCTGGCCATATCCAACGTTCGCTCAGCCACGGGGCGCTACTTGCTGCTCGAGTGGGATGCCGAACTCACGGCCAGGGAGCTGGAGCAACTCAGGGACATGGGGGTGGATGGCCTGGTCATTACAGCGGAGGAGAGTCAGAGCCAAACAATCAAGACGCTACGCCAGCGAATAGACGCTCTGCCTCGCCGTAAGCCGCGGGGCGAGCAGAGGTCAGTTCCCCTGTTGCCCAGGGTAGGCGGGTTAGAAAGCGCCCGGCCTCGGCGTCACGAGGAAGAGGAAGAAGAGGATGACGATGGGTGGGACGAGCCGTAGGAGGCTAAAGCCTTGCTCCTTGCCGTGACGTAGGAGATCGGCCCGCCAAAAGCGGGCCGATCTCCTTTTATTTCTTCGCGGCCACCTCAGCCTGCACAGGCACCATGTCACCATCATAACCGTTAGAACTCACTGGTTCGGCAAGAGGCTCGCGTCCCCTGTCTATGCGCCGAATGGACGGAAACACAATACCGCATATTATGGTCGCGATTCCAAGCCCCACAGAGCGGTTGTTCCCGCGCCAGCCCTCCGAAGAGCAACTCACAATGTCGTGGCCTTTCACATAGCTGAGATCACATTTCATGGTGTGTTCTCATCAAAACATGGCCAGCATCATGTCTGAAGAACAACCCAACAAACCGGGAGAAGTGCAGTGGCAGGACATGGTCACTGACGACGGTGTCTTTGCTGTGGACTCCGAGCAGCGCATCACGTAATGGGGCGCCAGCGCCCGGCGCATCCTGGGATTCCGCCCCTATCTTTGGTCTCCATAGCGTTCTACCCTGGGAGGTTTCAACTTCTTGGCCACCATAATCATGCTGAGAGCGCCAGGCATGACCTGGGGACGGCTTCCTATCAGACTACCTTCGTGTCTCACCAGATGGCGCCCGCAGCCTCCATATTTCCGGAATAGCCACCGCTAGAATCACGGTCGTAACAGCGGCCACTGCTGTAAAAGAGGCCACTGTCTTGGGGAACCCCCAACCTGCAATGCCGGCACCCATGACCATGTTACCTATGGGCTGGATCCCCGGGCCGATTAGGCCATTGACTGCCAGAACCCGCCCGCGGGCCTCGTTAGGGGTATGCAACTGGTAAAAGGTTTGGTTCAAGTTAAGATTGTAGACATTGAACAGCCCCGCCAGGATCAGGATTCCGAAAGAAAGAGGTAGCCAAGAAGACAGAGAGAATAACATAATCATTAACATATAGAAGAAGGCACCACCCAGCATGAGCTTCCCACCGCTCTGACCGCTGCCCCGTCCCGCCATCATGGCTGCGCCTACCAAGGAGCCAAAACCCACCGCCGACAACAGAAACCCGTAGGCAAATGCGTTCTTGCCTAAACCAAGTACTTCAGAGGTAAATATCGGAACGAAGGGCATGTAAGGATAGACGAGCACCGAGGGAATTACTTGGAGTATCAGGAGGCCCAGCAGGACCCGGCTGCGGCCTACCACAACCAATCCTTCCATGTAGCTGCGCCACCCCCGTACCACTGCCTTCGACGCCGAGGCCGGCGGAGCGGGCCTGATGGGCATGGTCAGCAAGAAGGCAAGAATCTTGAGGCCAGCCAGTGTCACAAAGCAAGCGCTAACTCCCACCCAGGCGATTATCATGCCTGCAATGGTTGGCCCAGTGACCCGTGCAAGGTTGTTTGTGACCGCCGTGAGGGCAATGGCGTTCTCCAGTGTCTTGGGGCCAACCTGGTCGTACACCAGGGCAGATCGCGCTGGCTGATTGAAGGCCGCCGATATCCCATCGACCAAGGCGAAGAGCCAGAGATGCCACCACTGGATAGCACCAAAGAGCACCAAGATAGCTAGGGCGCTCGCCTGTAACACTGCCAGGGCGGTGGCCCACAGCACCAGGGTACGGCGGTCGTAACGGTCCGCTAGGACGCCGGCAGGAATAGAAAGCACTACTACGGCAAGGCCACGGATGGTTGCCACAATGCCTATCTGTATTGGGCTATTGGTAATCACATAAACCATCCACCCCATTCCTATCTGCTGAAACCACTGCCCGAACCCCAGGCTGGTGGTACTAAGCAGCAGGTATCGAAAGTCGCGGTAGCGCAGCGAGGCGAAGGTGGTGGCGGCCCAGTTTGTAGTCTCGTGCTGAGTTGTAGGGGTGGATGGAGGTCGCATGGTGTTCCGTCCTTCGCAAGGCCAATGGTAGCCTGACTTTGGGATTATATAGCGTAACCCTTACGTTTGCCATGCAAGGCCACCCGACACAAGAAGACGAGGATTGGGCCAAAAGCGCCACATCTTGCGAATTTGTTGTAGACTTACCGAAACTGTTTGGAAACCCTCACTCCCTGTGTCCCCCTCTCCCACCAGAGGCGGGAGAGGGGGAAGAAACCTAGGTTGGGAGAACATCCCCCAAACCCATTGCCCCTTCGGCTTCGCTCATGGCAGGCTCCGGGGGTATCCCCCTCTGGACTCACTCTGAGAGGATGTTTTCATACAGCTTCGGAGTAAATCGAAAGGCAGAAGAGGCAAAACATGGCGTTACCGCTTGAGGGCATCCGGGTGGTGGAGATATGCCAGGTGTACGCTGGGCCATACGCCGCAATGATGCTGGCGGACCAGGGGGCAGATGTCATCAAGCTGGAGTCGCCGGAAGGCGACTCCGCCCGCGTAGCTGTCACAGCTCCTTACCCTGGAATGACAATGCCTTTCCTG